>CAYLZH010000265.1:0-6661 GCA_964388245.1 uncultured Bacteroidales bacterium | reverse complement strand
GTATGTTTATTTTTCTTACTTTTGATTACCTAAAAATAAAAATCGAAAATATGGAAGTAACACGCACTTTTGATTTATTGGACCGATACAATGAAAAATTTATTATGCCTGACGCATTGGGTGTAAAACGCAACAGAAAATGGGATGTTCTTTCTACACAGGATTATATCAATAATTCTCATGCTTTTGCAAGAGGTATGATGGCATTGGGGTACAAAAAGGGCGATAAAATTGCAACCATCACAAACAACAGGCCCGAGTGGAACTTTGTGGACATGGGGCTTGCTTTGGCGGGCCTTATCCATGTACCTGTTTATCCAACTATTAGTGATGAGGAATTTGCTTACATACTGAAGCATTCGGATGCGCGTATGGTAATCGTATCAGACAAGGTGTTATTCGGGAAAATCACTGGTCTTTGTGAACAGATAGATCAGATTGAAGAAATTTATACTTTTAATGAAGTTGACAATGCTATAAATTTGCAAGAGATTTTAAACGAAGGAATAAAGCAGAAAGAAAAATACGAGCCTATTCTTCAGGAAACAAAATCAGGTATCAATCCTGATGAGGTCGTTTCAATAATCTACACATCGGGAACTACAGGCAATTCTAAAGGCGTTATGCTTACTCACAGGAATTTTGTCACCAATTTTATTTCTACCTCAAAAATACAACCTCTGGGATTTGGACATAAGGTGTTAAGTTTTTTACCCTTGTCGCATGTGTATGAAAGGATGATGAATTATCATTTCCAGTACCTGGGCATAAGGATTTACTATGCCGAGAACATGGCGACAATTGTCGATAATCTAAAGGAAATAAAGGCTGATGGATTCAATTCGGTGCCTCGTTTGCTCGAAAAAGTTTTCGACAAGATCATAGCTAAGGGGAAAGATCTTTCAGGTTTGAAAAAGGTAATTTTCTTTTGGGCCGTGAACCTGGGTTTACGGTATGAACTTAACAGGGCGAATGGTTGGTTTTATGAATTTAAGCTTAAAATTGCCAGAAAACTTGTTTTTTCGAAATGGAGTGACGCATTGGGCGGAAATGTAAAGGTCATTGTATCGGGAGGATCTGCTTTACAACCCCGACTCGAACGGATTTTCTATTCAACCGGGATGAGAATTATGGAAGGCTATGGCTTAACTGAAACTTCACCGGTGATTGCTGTGAATTATCCCGATTATCCAAATATTCGTTTCGGCACTGTTGGTCCTGTGCTGGAGGACGTTGAAGTAAAAATTGCCGACGACGGTGAGATACTTACTCGTGGTCCAAACCTAATGAAAGGTTATTACAAGGACCCTGACTATACCAAAGAGGTTATTGATAGCGATGGTTGGTTTCATACTGGTGATATTGGAATTTTAGAAGATGGAAAATTTCTCAAAATTACCGATCGGAAAAAGGAAATATTTAAAACATCGGCAGGAAAATACATTGCGCCACAATTAATTGAAAACAAGCTGAAAGAGTCGTTTTTTATCGAGCAGGCGATGGTAGTTGGAGAGAATGAGAAATTTGTTTCGGCTTTGATTGCACCGAATTTTCCTTTCCTGCACGATTGGAGTTCGAAACATAAAATTCATTTTCGGGATAATACGGAATTGGTTCAGGTGCCACAGGTTATTGCACGGCTTCAAAAAGAAGTGGATGAGGTAAATAAACAACTGAATCAGGTAGAGCAAATCAAGCGTATCAGGCTGGTTTGTAAGGAGTGGACAGCAGCTACCGGAGAGTTGTCACCAACCCTGAAACTTAAGCGTAAGTTCCTATACCAGGAATATCAACACATTCTGGAAGAAATTTACCAACGATCAGCCGATTCCGAAGCTTTCGAAAAAAGTATTGATAAAGCGAAAGGAAAGTAGTTTGTTGCCATTTCCATGGTTGGAAATACTGTTAAATATTTATTATTGCAGTAGTGCTACAGGCAATAATTCCAGCCGTTTCGGTTCTGTACCTGCTGTTACCAAGGCTTACCGGAGAAAATCCGCCCCGGCAGGCAAGGGCAATCTCATTTTCGGAAAAATCTCCCTCAGGCCCAATCATGATCGTGTAATTCCCTTTGGGTTTTAATTGATGTTTGAGATGAGTTTTGTCTTCATCATAGCAATGTGCTATAAACTTTTGGTTGTCACTTTTAGCCTGAATAAAATCTGTAAATTTTGTAAGGATGTTCAGCTTTGGATGATAGGCAGTTAGTGATTGTTTTACCGATGAAGTAATGATTTTTTCAAGTCTGTCGATGCGTATCACTTTTCGTTCCGAACGGTCACATAGGATTGGAGTTATCTCATCGATGCCAATTTCAGTCGATTTCTCAAGGAACCACTCGAAACGATCGATGCTTTTTGTAGGTGCAATGGCTACATGCAAAGAATAGTTCCGTTTTCCAAAACATTCTTCCTTTTCCAACACTTCGACAATGCATGCTTTAGCCTTATCCTGAATAATTTTGGCAGTGTAAAAACCTCCACTTCCATCAATGAGGTTAATGTTGTCGCCATATTTCAAACGTAAAACACGAATACAGTGTCCCGATTCACGCTCATTGAGCCGGTAAATGTGTTGGTCAATATCGGGGGTGTAAAAGAGGTGCAATTAACTCCTGGCTTTTTGATTAGTTGTTCCGTTTCTCTTAATAGTGAGTTTTGATTCTTCTCTTTTAAGCAATCTTTCAATGTTTTTCTGATGAGTAAGGAGGAGAAGAACAGCAATAATCATTGAAAAAATAATCAGCGAGAGTGTTGTTGTATTAAAGATTAAAATGATAACAACCGGAAACGAAAATCCGGCAATCATCGAACTTAATGAAACATATCGCGAAAAAACCAGCGTAACAGCAAAAATTCCAACCAGTATAAGTGCTGCCGACGGATGTATTCCTACAATTATCCCAAAAAGAGTTGCAACACCCTTTCCTCCCTTAAATCCAACATATACAGGAAAAATGTGCCCAAGCAAAGCCGCAAGGCCAAAGAGCAACTGAATATTAATGTAATCGCCTGACGCAGGTATGTAGTAATCGGAGAAATAAATCAACTTAACTGAAGCCCAGCCTTTAAAAACATCAAAAATAAAAACAGGAATACCAGCCTTTATTCCGAGTATCCTGAACGTATTGGTTGTGCCGGCATTACCACTCCCATGCTCCCTGATATCGATTCCGTAAAATATCTTCCCAATCCAAACAGATGTTGGAATAGAGCCCATTAGGTAGGCAGCAATTACAAGAACAATATTTAAAAGATACGGATGAAACATCATGCATTTATAAAATCAGATGGTAAAAATACGAATTTTAATCAAAACATCTGATTTTGCGTAAGCATCAGATTCTCAGTATAATTTTAACTTTATAAAATGACTTGTGTAATTTTATATCTTTACATCCAATGTTGAAATTATAAAACCACTTATCATGATTGTTAGCGATTTAATCAGGAAGAATAGAAGCTACAGGCGTTTTTATCAGGATGTTAAGATTCCAAAAGAAGAGCTTGTAAAGCTAATCGACCTTGCACGGCTTTCACCATCGGCACGGAATTCCCAACCATTGAAATATTTTATTTCGGTTACCGATGAAATAAATGATCTTGTCTTTCCAAATCTTGCCTGGGCTGGCTATCTTAAGGACTGGCCGGGGCCACAAGAAGGCGAACGTCCTTCTGCCTACATAATTGTTACAGTCGACAAGAGCATATCGGATAATTTTTATTGCGATCATGGGATTGCAACACAGAGTATTTTATTGGGTGCGGTTGAAAAGGGGTGGGGAGGATGTATTATTGCTGCCGTAAAGAAGAAAATTTTGCACAAGATACTGCTGCTGCCCTCCGATTGCGAGATACTTCATGTAATTGCACTTGGAAAGCCAATGGAAAAGGTAGTGATTGACGATGTTGAAAATAACGAAATCAAATACTGGCGCGATGAGCAACAGGTTCACCATGTACCAAAGCGAAGCCTTCAGGAACTAATTATTAATTTTTAAGTTATCATTCAAATTTTGTACTGATATCTAATTATAAAAAATCTCAATTGAAATTATCTACTGTATGGACCTGCAAAATTCTGAATTTCAAAGGATAATATCAGCAAGACAAAGCTGTCGTAAGTATGCAGACAAACCTGTTGAGAAGGAATTGCTGGAAAAATGCATCGAGGCTGCGCGATTAGCACCATCTGCTTGTAACTCTCAACCCTGGCATTTTGTTGTTGTGAATAATGCTGAAATTAGCAAGCAGGTTGCCCAGGCTACTTTTAGCGATTTAGTCAGGTTTAATAAATTTGCTGTAACAGCACCAGTTTTTGTTGTAATCGTGATAGAAAAGCCCAAAACTATTACACAAGTTGGTGGAATGATAAAAAACCTTGATTATCCGCTTTATGATATTGGCATTACAGCAATTCAATTTTGCCTTCAGGCCGAGGAACTTGGCTTGGGTACATGTATGATGGGATGGTTTAACGAGAAGAAAATTAAGTCGTTGTTGAATATTCCGGCGAAAAAGCGAATAGGACTTATTATTAGTCTTGGCTATCCTGCTACTGATAACAAAAGGCAAAAGATCAGAAAATCATTCGAGGAGATTGTTTCCTATAACCAATATAAGAGATAGTTTAATTCTTAGGCTTTCCTGGAGTCAAAATCTACATCGAATACTTCATCTTCGATTGCCGGATATGTATTTGGAAATACCGACCTTGCTTCTTCCACCAAAGGAGTGACATCCTTATAGCGCGACGAGAAATGACCAATAATTAATTTGTGAGCATTTGCTTTTTTGGCAATTAGTCCTGCCTGATAACTTGTTGAGTGTGATGCGGAATTAGCCTGATCAGCAAGATCATGCATGAAAGTGGATTCGTGGTAGAGTAAATCTGTATTTTCGACATACTGAACAATATCCTCAGAATAAATTGTATCGCTGCAAAATGCATAAGATCGCTCTTTTGCAGGTGGATAAGTAAGATGTTTATTTGGGATTTTGATACCTTCTCCTGTTGTAAAATCAGCTCCTTGCTTTATTTTTACAATATCCTTTACCGGAATATTGTAAAAATCAATCATTTCTTTTTGCAGCCTGGCTTCATGTTTCTTTTCTTTGAATAGAAAGCCACATGTTGGAATCCGGTGCTTCAATGGGAACGACTCAATTGTAATTTTTTTATCGCTATAAAGAATTTCTTTGTATTTATTCTGAAGCGAATGAAAAACGATTTTAAACTGAAGTGGATCGTAAAAATATTTTAATTGGAAATTAAGCATTTTTTCCAGGTCAGGCATTCCGTATATGTGTAAATCTGTTTTACGACCAAGCATTGCCATAGTTGAAACAAGGCCGAATATACCGAAATAATGATCACCATGCAGATGGGATATGAAAATATGGTTGAGTTTGCCAAAGCGGATTTTGTTACGACGAATCTGATGCTGTGTGCCTTCACCACAATCGATCAAAAAAAACCGCTCATGTGCATTTAACACATGAGCGGTTGGAAATCGTTTAGAAGTAGGGAATGCAGAGTTGCTTCCCAATATTGTTAACGAAAATTTCACTTTATAGGAATTTTACCTACTGTTTTTTCGAAATCATACCTTGCATTATTTCTTTTGCCTCTTCTTGCGATGATGCAATATTCAGCACAGTATCAAGTTGTGAAATTTTGACTAATCGCTCGACTGCCGGATTTAAACCTGTGAGAACAAAAACTCCGTCGGCATTTTTGCAAAGCCTGTTGGCTACAAGTATTGCACTTAATCCTGATGAGTCGCAGTATTGGCATTTGCTAATGTCCAGGATCAGGTTTTTCTCACCCTTGCCGGCAACTATCACTAATTCCGATTTTATTCCTGGTGCAACATGAGTATCAAGTTTTTCATATAACACCTGAAATTCAGTAAAATTTTCGTGTTTCTCAATGTTTACTTCCATAGCAATAGGTTTCAGTTATTTATTCGCTCTTTTCTCAAGCTTCTTTTTTGCTTCTTCTTCCATTTCTGTTTTTAAAGCAGCAAGTTCGGCTATATCGCCAAGTGTGGTTTTTTCAAGATTGTCTTTAAGGTTTTTAACACCTTTCTTTGTGGCAGATTCGTGAGCTTTGCGCTGGGTCGACTCAACTCCCTTCTTGATATCTTCATGCACACGGCTGTGTGATAAGATGATCTTTTTGTTCGATTTTGAAAATTCGATGACTTTGAATTCGAGCTTTTCGTCAACTTTTGAATTATTACCATCTTCTTTAACCAGGTGGCGTGGCGTAGCAAATCCTTCAACACCATATGGAAGGGCGATAATAGCTCCTTTGTCGAATATTTCAACTATGGTACCTTCGTGTATTGAATCAACACTAAATATTGTTTCAAATACTTCCCATGGATTTTCTTCCAGTTGCTTGTGCCCAAGGCTTAATCGACGGTTTTCTTTATCGATATCGAGAACTACAACTTCAATCTCTTCACCTATCGCAGTAAATTCAGCAGGGTGTTTAATCTTTTTAGTCCACGACAGATCGGAAATATGGATTAATCCATCGACACCTTCTTCAATTTCTACGAATATACCAAATCCGGTAAAGTTTCTGACTTGTGCAGTATGTTTGGTATTCGGTGCATATTTCTCTTCAATCTTCTCCCATGGATCGGTTTTCA
>CAYLZH010000264.1:0-6680 GCA_964388245.1 uncultured Bacteroidales bacterium | reverse complement strand
CAGGAATTGAACAACCACCTGCAATACATCCCGATGTTGTTAAACAATTTAAGCTGAGAAAGAAAAAGAAATTAAGCTGCGAAGAATATATACATGGTATTAAATCAGGAAACAGGAGTATTTTCGGACAGGCAATAACTTTGGTCGAGAGCAACCTTCCTGAACATCAGGAAATGGCCCAACAGATAATCGAACAATGCCTGCCATTGTCGGGAAAGTCTGTAAGGATCGGAATAACAGGTGTCCCTGGAGTTGGCAAAAGTACTTTTATCGAAACCCTTGGCATGTATATTACCAGGTTGGGACGAAAACTTGCTGTTTTGGCTGTTGATCCAAGTTCGGAAAAAAGTAAAGGAAGTATTTTGGGAGATAAAACCAGGATGGAAAAATTATCGAACGAAAAGAATGCCTTTATCCGGCCATCACCCTCGGCTGGTTCTTTGGGTGGTGTGGCCCGGAAAACAAGGGAAACCATTGTCCTGTGCGAAGCTTTTGGATTCGATACAATATTTATTGAAACAGTTGGTGTTGGGCAATCTGAGACCGCTGTCCATTCGATGGTCGATTTCTTCTTGCTTTTAATGCTAGGCGGTGCCGGCGACGAGTTGCAGGGGATAAAGAGAGGGATAATGGAAATGGCCGATGCTATCAGCATAAACAAGGCCGATGGTGATAATATTCGAAATGCCGAACGTGCCAGGATTGAATTTCAAACGGCCTTGCATCTGTTTCCATTGGGTGATTCGAAATGGTCGCCAAAGGTGCATACTTGTTCGGCAATTAGGAAGAAGGGCATCAAAGATATCTGGGACACAATCGAGGCCTATTGCGAATTTACAAAATCGAACAAGTATTTTTTCGACCGACGGATGAATCAGGCTAAATACTGGATGTATGAGAGTATTGACCAGGCATTGAAAAATCATTTCTATAAAAATACCGAGCAAAAGAGCAGCATTCAATCCATCGAAGAGAAAGTAATTAATAAAGAGATCAGTCCTTTTGTTGCTGCACAAAAACTTCTATCAGATTATTTTGGAAGAATCGATTCGTAGATTTTGGCGAAATGGCGCAACTAACACCATAAGCCAGAAGGTTCAATAAATTTGGCCCAGTTGATTAATTGTTTCGTTTCGGCAAAACAATTTTTATCCCCATAAAGAAAATCTAAATTGCGTGGCTGGCATCGGCTTGGGTGATATGAATAGATGACATTTTCAATATTCAGTCCTTCAGTAATTTCCAATGCATTTTTGCCCCATAAAAACCAAATGGCCTCGGGCAACGATTCTGCAATAAAAGTAAGGAGTTTTGCAGTAAAAGGATGCCAGACTAATCGGTGGCTGTTAGGCGAATCAATTGTACATGTAAAGGCTGTATTTAAAAACAGAACCCCTTGTTTTTCCCATTCCCGGAAAGCCTGCGTAGGACTGGGAATCAAAAGGGATTGCCCTATTTCGGCCTTAATTTCACTATATGTTTTTATTCGATTTGAATAGGCCTTATAAATTGCCCTGATGATATTTTTTAACGATGGATTACGGAATGTCTGGGACCATGAACTTAAATCAGCTACTTCAAAGGCACGGCCAGTAGCTACACCGGCTTGAGGATATGGATCTTGTCCAAGTATTATAACCCTGATCGAATAAAATGGAACAGCTAAGAACCGAAGAACCTTCTCAGGTGTTGGTGTAATTGAACTTAAATCTGAATGGAGCTTACTTAAATGATCTTCGATACTTGTTAGAGTTTCTATTGTTTCATCAGATAAAAAGTTGTTCCAGGTGTGATGAGGTTTTTGCAAGGAAAGAAACAGGGAGTCGGTTTTCTTTTCCTTAATGTTATAAATCATTACATTATTTTAAAGTTTAAACAAATTTTTTGTTGACTCAAAATAAACAATAAAATTAACATGACCTCAGGCATGGGTGTACATAAAAATTAGTTATAGATTTGACAGTTTAAATAAAATCAAAATAAAATACCAAGCAATGAAAAACATCCTTCTTTTAGGAGCCGGCTTATCAACAACAAGCCTGATTAATTATCTCCTAAAACATTCAACCAAGTACAAATGGAAGATAAAAATAGGTGATATCTCCGTCAATACTATATTGAAAAAAACGAATAACCATCCGAATTCGACGGCTATTAAGTTTGATGTACAAGACTCCGATCTGCTTTCCACCGAAGTTAAGAATGCCGATCTGGTTATTAGTATGCTTCCTCCCCGTTTTCATTATCTGGTTGCAGAACAGTGCATTAAATATGATAAAAATTTGTTCACAGCATCATATGTCTCGAAGGAAGTAAAACAATTGGATGCCGTAGTAAAACAAAAAGGACTTCTGTTTCTGAATGAAATAGGTGTCGATCCGGGAATCGATCATATGTCGGCAATGAAAGTAATCCATAAGATTGAAGAGGAAGGAGGTAAAATATGTTCTTTTAAATCATCGACAGGCGGATTGGTTGCACCTGAATTTGATAATAATCCGTGGAAATATAAATTTACGTGGAATCCAAGGAATGTTGTGCTGGCCGGGCAAGGCGTATCGATGTATATTAAAAACGGACGGTATAAGCATATACCCTATCATAAATTGTTCAAACGGCTCGAAACCACCGAGGTGCTCAATTACGGAGAGTTCGAAATATATCCCAACAGAGATTCGCTAAGTTACCGAAGCACATATGGCCTGAATAATATTCCAACTATATTCCGGGGTACCATGCGCAGGCCCGGATACTGTAAGGCATGGGATATTTTTGTTCAGCTTGGAATGACAAGCGATGACTTTATAGTTGAAAATTGTGGTAATCTTACTTACCGACAATTTACCAATTCATTTTTAGCATACGACCCTGTTAAACCAGTTGAGGAAAAATTGGCTGAGTATATTGGTGTTGCTATCGACTCGCCCGAAATGGTGAAACTTAAATGGCTTGGCCTATTTTCAGAAAAAAAAATAGAAAACAAGGATGCTACGCCTGCACAAATATTACAACATCTGCTTGAACAAAAATGGGCCCTCGATCCAAACGACAAAGATATGATTGTTATGCAGCATCAGTTTGAGTTTGAGAAAGGAGGCGAAAGAAGAGGCATTAAATCATCGTTGGTTGTTATTGGTGAAGATACCTTGAATACAGCAATGTCCATTACAGTTGGGATACCTGTTGCAATTGCTGCTAAGTTGTTTCTTACCGGTAAACTGAATAAAACAGGTGTAGTTATCCCGGTCGAGAAAGATGTTTATACACCAATACTTGATGAACTCGAGGAGTTTGGGATCAAATTTATAGAAGAAGAGTTTGAAATAAAGTAGGAAAATAAAAGCCTTTATCTCTAATAATATCCCCACTGCCAACTTTTGATTGTCAGAGTTGGTAATTATTGGTTTTATTCACCAGATTCAAATCAACTGAATAATTTCTATATTTGAACAAATTATTTTTGATATGAATGTTGTTTTTCTTTTTATAAGCGGTGCCGAAATATTTGTTATCATTTTGGTTGTTGTGTTGCTTTTTGGAGCAAAGAAAATTCCTGAACTGGCGCGTGGTTTGGGAAAAGGAATGAACGAATTTAAAAAGGCTACCCATGATATTAAAAGAGAATTAAATCAGGCTGATGGTGGAATTATGAAAGATGTAAAAAATGTTAAGAACACCATTCAGGAAACAACTCATAATGTAAAACGAAAAATAGAAGAATCTGAAATCGGTAAAGATATTACTTCAGTTAAGAAAAATATTGATGATATAAAAAGAACATAATCAACTTATATTTACCTGAATAACGAATTTCTCTGTTTAACGTTTAGAATTACAAATCGATAAAAAATAATCTTCTTTGTATTTATTCCTTCTGATATCTGGTTTTATTTTGTTGATCCTGAGTGGAAATTTCCTTGTAAAAGGTGCTGTTTCGATAGCACGGTTTTATAAAATCTCGACACTTGTGATTGGGGCAACAGTCGTATCGATGGGTACATCGGCTCCTGAACTGATAGTTAGTGTGGGTGCTGCATTAAAAGATAAACCCGATATGTCGCTCGGTAATGTTATCGGATCCAACATTTCGAATATTGCCCTGGTCCTGGGAATTACAGCCCTGATTCTCCCAATTCCGGTACGAAAAGGAAGCATCCGCTATGATTGGCTGATAATGATGTTTTCATCGGTGTTATTCTTGATTTTTATTCTATCGGGTGAGGTTATTAGCAGGATCGAAGGATTTATTATGGTAGCAGGCCTATCGGCATATGTTGTTTGGTCGATTTTTCATTCGCGAAAATCAGGAATAAAAAATAACGACAACATAGCTGAGCACAATTCAATAGGATTTTCTTTTTCAGACCTAAAATCACTAACAAAATCCGGCAATGATTCGGTTCCCCTATCATTAGCAATTATTCTTGTTATAGTATCAAGTTTCGGATTAGTATTTGGAGCTTCATTCCTTGTTGAGGGGGCATCCGGTATTGCCCGTAGCCTGGGTGTTAGCGAAAGGGTGATTGCCGTATCGGTAATTGCTCTTGGTACAAGTATCCCCGAGCTTGCAACATCAATGATGGCTGCTATCAAAAAAGAAATGGATATTTCGATAGGAAATATTATTGGCTCGAACATATTTAACATCCTTGGAATATTGGGAGTTACCGGAATCGTTACACCTATTCCGCTTAAGGATCCGGGCTTGGTATACGATATATTATGGATGTTGGGTATCTCACTAATCCTGATTTTATTGGTTATCCCATTCGAAAAGAAATTCAGTATTTCGTCCCGCCTGAACTGTTTTTATAATTTTCTCAGAAATAATTGTATAAAAGGGGGAATAATAAACCGGTGGGAGGGAGTATTCCTGACATTATTCTATGTTGTTTATATTGTTCTGGTTTTTGTTTTATAAGCTTGCTGGCGTTGAGTGGATTGATAGTTAGATTTATCCCACACGAGAGGCACGCACAGTCGCATAGAGTTTTAAGATATTTTAATAGACAAGATTTTAATCCAAATCGACACCCCCGTATTTGCTCTTTACAGTTACTTTTGATTTGGTTGCCCGATCGTTTCCAATAAAGCCTTTATACCGGTTTTCTGTGCCATCTTCGTAATGGTTTACATCACTGTTCGAGGGGTAGTCGAGTTCGCAAAAATCACATTGTGCATCTAAGTTATAAGATGCATTTTCATCAATCTGGATATCGATTCCTGCAAATCGATTAGTGATGTTTATCAGCTCAAATCCTGCAGCCATGTTTCCTGCACTAAAGCTACCATATTCAACATTCAGTTCTAATTTATTGAAGATATTTCCGATTTCGAAATTTGAAAACTTCGATGTTAAGGCAAGATTTCGTGTACTCCCGTTTTCATAGTTATCGTATTTCGAGGTTGCCACAATCGAATAGCTATCATCAATCTCGATATTTGAAAACCGGCTGTCGATAAGCAATGCTTTGGCTTTATTTATCTCAATTGCCGAATATTTTGTATCGATATGCAGCCAGTTGCATTTTTCGATTTCGGCGCTGCCATATGCCAGTGTTAACCGGCTAAGGGCTTTGCTATCGTCGTTCAATAGCTTTTTGGCTTTTATGCTGCCGTATGAAACTTCGATTTTTGATTTTCCGCTTATTTCGTTTATAAAAACCGATCCGAACTTATTTGTTAAATCAATCGAAATATAATGAGGCATTTTAATCTGATAATTTACCGAAACATCTTTTTGAACAATTTTCGAATCGTAGTAAGTTTTTACTTTTACCTCGTTTAAATTTGTGCTGAAATCGATTTCAACATCACGGAAAAGTTTCTCTGCTTTTTCAGGTTTTTTAGTATCGGCAATAATGGTTGCTTCTACAAGGATTTTTTGCTGATCCCAGTTTTCGATGCTGATCTCCCCAAATTTGTGCAGGATAATAAACTCTGTTTCAGGGCTTGCAGCGAATTCTTTTGTGATTTTCTTTTCGATTCCGTTTTGAGCAAATCCAGGTAATGACAACAATAATCCAACAATCAATAATAATCTATAATTCATTTTTTTCATGACTTTTAGTTTTATGGGATTTTACTTTTTTAAGTTGATTAAGAACCGTATTTATAATTTCTAATTTAGTTTGATAATGAACAATCATGGCATCGACTATCTGGTCATCATTAGGATTTACTGCCAGTTCCTTTTGAAGATCCTGATACAATGAATCGAGTTGCTTAAACTCATTATCGTAAAGTTCCGACCTTAATTTATCCTCATCAATCAGATAGCTGTTTAATTCCGAAAGATTTCTATCGATGTTTAAAGTAAAATAATATTCCACTTCAGCATGTTCCGGCGATATTTCCGATAAAGAAATTGAGTTTATTGTATTTTTCTCAGCCGAAAATTTCTCGGATATCCATAAGGCCGACATAATAGCCAAAATAAAAACAGCAGCAATTTTCATAAAAAATGAAAGTGTTGTTTTCGGCTTTTTTCCAAATTTACTATCCAGTTTATGATTAAAACGCTCGATATGTCCTGCTTTTGGCTCAGAACTATCGAATTCGTTTCTGTTGTTATTTATAAATTGTTCGAGGTTCATATTAATTTTATTACTAAATCCTTTTCTAATTCAATAATTCGAGTAGTTTCTTTTTTGCCCGTGTAAATTGCGACCGGGATGTGG
>CAYLZH010000263.1:0-6686 GCA_964388245.1 uncultured Bacteroidales bacterium | reverse complement strand
AAAATTCGTTGTGTAATCTTACAATGGGATCAACCTGAAGCCCATTGTACCTATCGAACATTCCTAAAACATAATATGTGTTATTTGGACCATGGGTTATAGACCTTACCCTTGCATCGTCCTCCGTTTGATATACAGTATCAAATCCTAATCCATAAAATACAGTTGTGTCAAGGAATCCATTCGCATCAATTTTTGCGATGTTTTTTCGAGGAATCCCATTATAATGAGTAAACCTACCTCCTAAGAGATAGCCTCCATCATAGGTAGGACACAAGGCATAAGTAATATAACCTATTGGACCATTGAATTCAATTTTGTTAAATGTAGTATCAATATCTCCATTAGGAAGAAGACGAACCAAGCAACGTGCATTGTAATCCTCGTAACTACCAATAGTATCACCTTCTAACCAAAAACTCCCACCTATTAGAATTTTTCCATCGTTCTGAACAAAAAGAGGGATGACATAACCTGAAATTATTGGGCTATTGAAAGTCGAGTCGAATTCGCCATTGTTGTATATTCTACATAGTTTTGATATTGTGATGCTGTCGTATTTTGTAAATTTTCCAGATAATAACACCCTGTCATTGTCATATTTATCAATATACCAAACAAAGTTATTAGGCTCATGGAGAAAAGTGGTATCAACATGTCCATCTGGTTTTAATGAGACAAGGTTAAATCTTGTTTGATAAGTTGGATCAGGTTCATAAATCATGTCCGCACCACCTACAAGTGCAGAGTTGTCATCAAAAAATTCAATATCTTCAATCCAATGATCTAAATCCCCTTCTAAGTTGTCATACCAAGGGCTATAGAGAAAATTTCCATTATAATCGTAAAAATTCCGACTGTTCATTCGTATCGCAAATAAACTATCCTTCCGGTCAATCATTTTTCCAATTGCCCATAAGGATACCAGATAATCAAAAGATTCAACCAGAGTCCCATCCATCCTGAGACGTACCATATCTCCATAAATCGTATTGTTTCTCGGAAAATGGAAAGATCCTGCAACTATTATGTCGTTGTCAGGCAAAATAATAATTGATGTAAGTGCACCATGTGATCCAATGCCACCGAAAAAGTTAAAGTTGGGGTCGAAACTTTGATCCAAGGAAAAAGGCTGGGAACTTACGCTCATTGGAATGACAGCCAGGAAACAAATAAGATGAAAAGTTTTCATGTGAATCATGTTGTTAAGAAAATAGGGAATCAGTTTACAACTGATTCCCTGCTATTAATATTATATCTTTTGAATCAACAATTTACCATTGGCCAATACAAAAGCTCCTTCAAAGATTTCGTAAAGATAAGTGCCATTTACGGTTTCTCGTGTGTCCCATATCCATGTCCCTTTTGGTTCTGTGATAGTTTTTTGAACCAGAACTGTACCGGTTAAATCTACTATCCGTAATGTGGCTTTTCCTTCAAATAAAGGCAAATCCCAATCGAACGTTGCATAATTCTCAGCGGGGTTTGGTTTTACCGAAAGCTTGTTGTAGGCATTCGTATTATTTTTACCTCCTAATGGGAAATACACATGAGCAGCTTTTGCCTGGCCCTTTGTATCGGTTATTACAGGATAATCAGAGCATATATCATATCCAAAGCAAAGAAGGTTACTCGCTTTTGTGGCTGCAACACCAACACCGTTTGCAATAATCTCCAATTCAGCACTCTTATTGCTATCCAATTCCATAACCGAAATGTTGCTGTCGTTTAGGTTACTTAAAAAATCGCATAGAGCAACAAAATTGGTGTTCTCATCTATTTGCCTGCTGTTGAGATCGAAGTCGAGCGGAATGGATGTGATGGTATTCCGGGCATTTGCAAAATTGCCTTCTTCTATGTATGAATCTGCAACAAAATAGCGGTCGCTTATATTGTCGTGCATACTATGCAATACTCTTATGGTATCGATCCGTGAACCTTCCTGGAGTTTTTTGTGGGTCAACATGGCTGCCCCCCGTCAATTGGACTTGATGCATCATTATATTTAACAAAAGCAACAACCATAATGTTGGAATTAGCAGGGTGGATTATCATTCTCCCAATTTGCATTAGCGAAGGGTGAGCCCAAAAATCTACCGCTGATATATACGATCCGGTGGGATCATCTCTCCATAAACCAATAGCAACATTTGACCAACTATTCCCATCATCCATAGATTTAAAGATGCCACGACTTGTAAAATAACTCTGCCCATGGTGCTTTAACCACTTTTTCATAACATTGTCTGCGCTTCCGCTAGCAAAATAGATAATACTGGGATTGTTTTGATCTATAGCTATGTCCCCAACAGATATTTGAGGTAGCTGATCAGTGTTTAGGTTTTCCCATAGAGATCCATTATTAGTAGTTCTGAATATACCTCCGTTAACCGGTCCACAGAAAATTGTTGAATTATTTACTCCGTCATATGAAGGATGAAACCGAATTACATCAATTCGACCAATTCCTGTACTAGCTAGTCCGGGATATGGTGGAGGTAAAAGCGTCTTTGGACCATACTCAAACCATGTGATATTGCTATATTGCCCATATCCTATGGATGCTAAAATTATTAGCATTGTAAAAAAAATTGATTTTTCATTGTGATTTAGTTTAGTTAATAGAAAGTGTCAATATCATCACTATTGATTTTTAATGCATAATTTTTTCCCTTTCAAACGCACAAGAGGGCAGGAACCTACATTTCAATTTTTTGTGTCGCTGTCATTTCAAATTTACATATTATTTGTTTAATATCATAATTCTACACGATAGAAATTTAGTCAAGTTTCGCAGTTGTTTTAGTCATTCCAATGACTTGAATTATTGGAAGATATAAATCCCTGAGTAACTTTGTGTCTTCTCTGTGTAACTCTGTGATAAAGCTAAAAAGCTATTGCACAGAGTTACACAGAGAAGACTCAGAGGTTCACAAAGATATTAAACTGACTAAAATGGAAGTTTTAATAGGCTGAACAATAAGCACATACTATGATAGTTAAATTGATAATGTATTGTTATTGTATTACTTATCTTAATGTGCGAAACTTCAGAAATTTATATTTTAAATCCAATTTAAACAAAGCATATCAAAGCACCGGCATTTTACAAAAAAGACCTGTGTTAATGTCTGACAATAAAGTTGTTTTCAATAGAAAACATAGGTAAAGTAAGTTGATAATACAGTGCTTTGTACAAAATAACACAGCTGCTAATTAACGAAAATAAAGAGTGTATCTTAATCATGATGATCTGTTCAAATTATTGTTTTCTTTTTATACATCAGCAAGTTACGATATAAATTTACAAGTGTCAAATAAATTATTCAGAAGTTGTGTTTCATGATTGATGAATTGCAATGTGAAATTGTCAAAATATCTTCCACATTTAAGATTGTTTCTAAGGTTTATCAACTGATGTGCTCTTCGTTCGACATGACACGCAATCATATTTTAAGGGGGAAGGCGCTTATACATATACGAATTTTCAGTTGTTTATTAGTAGCTTAGATATTTTCACCAACCACAAACCTTGCTGTCATCCTGTTTTTTTGTTCAACAAGTATTTTTTTGCCTGATGTTAGTTTTTCGATCGATATACTGTTATAATGCCTGATGGTAATCAGACTTACATCTTTGTTATAAAGTACCTTATATTCCTCCCTCAGTTTATCAATCAGCATTTGAAATTTCCTTTCATCATAATCGATTGTAGCTGAAAAACTTATGGCAGAAATCTCGGACAAATTTATACGGACACGCAATTGGGCAAAAATTGCGAAAATTTTACTAAGGTTATGCTCGGCAATAAAAGAAAAATCCTTTGGTGATACTGATATCAATACCTGCTTATACTTGATAATAAAAACCGGTGGAAAAAAAACATCATTTTTAAAATCTGCAATTTTAGTTCCGGGCTCAGTCGGCATTTCAAACGACTTAACCAATAAGGGGATTCTCTTGTTTTGAAGAGGTTTTATAGTTTTTGGGTGAATAACCTTTGCTCCAAAATAGCTAAGTTCGATGGCTTCCTGGTAAGAAATCCTGTCCAGTTTTTCAACATCCTCGAAATATTTTGGATCGGCATTAAAAATTCCCGGAACATCTTTCCAGATTACAACCTCATCAGCATTTAATAGATAGGTGAGAATTGCTGCTGTAAAATCGGACCCCTCACGTCCCAGTGTTGTCGTTAGATTTGTAATAGTTGAGCCTATAAATCCCTGGGTAATATATGTTTGTGTGTTACTAAAATTAAATTTCTCATTTAACAGGGTCGATGTTAATTGCCAGTCGACAACAGCATTACGAAACTCATTTCCGGTCTTTAAGCATGTCCTGATATCAATCCATGAATTATCTGCCCCTATATCGTTAAGATAGGCTGATACAATGGAAGTGGAAAGCAACTCGCCATATGAAACAATTTGATCGTAATCGAAATCGAAATCCACAGAAGGATCCTTTTCAGTATAACTCCTTAAATTAGCTATAAATTCGTAAAATTTTCTGTATACAGGATGCTCATTATCTATAAATAACTCATTTATAATATTAAGATGGAAATCTTCTAATTGATGAATAAGATTTGGTAAATCTTTGGAACCGGAAAAAAAACCTGAAGCAATCTCCTCCAGAAGGTTTGTTGTTTTGCCCATTGCAGAAATTACTACAATTAGTTTATCATCAGTATTTCTGACAATATTTGTAAGTTTTTTCACCGACAAGGCAGACTTTACGGAAGCCCCACCAAATTTATATATTCTCATGAGAATAAAACTTAATTATCATTCTTGTTCGCTTTTACTTATGTCTTTGTACTATCAAAATAAACTTTCTTAATGATTTGGGTTTATTCTTCGTTAATTTTAAAGCCATAAAAGTAACTATTTTACAAGTATCAATATTATCGTTCGCCTAATCTGTAGTTTAATTTCCAATCTGAATATTGGAGAAAAATCACTTTAATGCTCACAAATTTCGAATAAAAAAATAATTAACTTTATGACCTGTTAAATCATAAAAATATATCGCGCAATGAAGGGATACAGGGTAAAAACTCTTAATGAATTTATTATTGAAAAACAAGCTGAGTTTCCTTTTGCAAAAGGAGAATTAACCCGACTTTTACACCATGTTGGTATAGCTGCCAAAATTGTTCATAAGAAGGTGAATAAAGCCGGATTGGTCGATATTATCGGAGAAGTAGGTTCTGTAAATATTCAGGGCGAAGACCAAAAAAAGCTTGATGTATTTGCCGATGAGCAATTTATTGCAGCCCTTCAGGCATGTGGCGAGTGTTGCGGAATTGGATCAGAAGAAAATGAAGGTACCATGGCATTCGAAGATGAATTATCGAAAGAAGGAAATTACATTTTTCTGATGGATCCGCTTGATGGTTCCTCAAATATAGATGTCAATGTTTCGATTGGTACAATATTTTCGATCTACCGGCGAATAAGCCAGCGTGGGACAATGCCTACCGATGAGGATTTTCTTCAACCCGGAAACAAGCAGGTTGCTGCCGGATACATAATCTATGGATCATCGACCATGATGGTTTATACCACCGGACGCGGGGTAAATGGATTTACCCTGGATACTTCGATTGGTGAATTTTGCCTTTCACACCCAAAGATTCAAACTCCTGAAAATGGAAAAATCTATTCGCTCAACGAAGGAAACTATGTTCATTTCCCTGATGGTGTAAAGAAGTACATAAAGTATTGCCAGGAGAAAGACATCGCAACCAAACGCCCCTATTCATCGAGATATATTGGTTCGCTGGTTGCTGATTTCCACCGAAACCTGCTAAAAGGGGGTATTTTTATTTATCCTGAAACCGCAAAATCACCAACAGGAAAACTCCGGCTCCTCTACGAGTGCAACCCAATTGCATTTATTGCCGAACGAGCCGGAGGCAAAGCCTCAAACGGATTCCAGCGTATCCTCGATATAAAACCAACCGAATTGCATCAGCGAGTTCCGTTTTATACCGGCTCAAAAGAAATGGTAGAAAAAGCTGAGGAATTTTTACGGGAAGGATAGGATAAGATTAAGTATCCGGATGTTGATTGCCCGAGATTGGAGCCTGAAGACTGTGACTTGCAAATTATTATGAAAACTACAATTCTAATTTCATACATTATGGAACAGGAATCAAATACGCGAATTTCACGATGTGCCTGGCCATCGGATAACAGTTTGATGATCGAGTATCACGACAAAGAATGGGGCGTACCGGTCCATGACGACAGGAAGCATTTTGAGTTTATAACGCTCGATGCTTTTCAGGCCGGCTTAAGTTGGTCAACAATACTTAACAAAAGAGAAAATTTCAGAAAAGCGTTTGATAACTTTCAACCTGAAGTAATTGCAGAATATGGACCAGGGAAAATTGAAATATTGCTTCAGGATGCCGGGATAATAAGGAACAAGCTTAAAATTAATGCGACAGTTACCAATGCTATTGCATTTCTGAAAGTTCAGAAAGAATTTGGCAGTTTTGACAAATACATCTGGCAATTCACCGCTTTTAATACCATTCAGAATAAATGCATTGAAATGAAAGATATTCCGGTTTCCACCAAAGAATCGGATGCTATGAGCAAAGACCTGAAAAAGCGAGGATTTAACCCACATTGCGCGATTTTCTTTCAAGGATAAAAAATATCGGTTGATAACCC
>CAYLZH010000262.1:3544-6699 GCA_964388245.1 uncultured Bacteroidales bacterium | reverse complement strand
ATTTTGAATTCCGGTAATGATTGGAAAACTACATATTGTTGCATTGAACATCCCTTTTCCTCCGGATTATGGTGGGGTCATAGATATTTTTTTTAAGATCAAATCGCTCCGGAAGCTTGGCATTGAGATTATCTTGCATAGTTTTAAATACGACCGGCCCGAAAGTACTGATCTTGAGAAATATTGCCAGAAAATTTATTATTACGAACGGAAAAGAAGAATTGCTGATTTTTTTTCAGGCATACCATTTATTGTTAAAACAAGGAGCCACAAGCAGTTGGTCGGGAATATTCTGAAGGATCCGGCACCGGTTCTATTCGATGGATTACACACATGTTATCATCTTGGGAACAAAAAGCTTGAACCATTGCCAAAGATTGTGCGCACCCATAATATAGAGCATGAATATTATCATGCCCTTTCGGAATCGACACGATCGTTGGCCAGGAAATTTTATTATTTATCAGAATCGGAAAAGCTAAGGCGATTCGAGGCAATTTTACAAAGTGCAGATTCACTGGCATGTATCTCTCCCGACGATACGAAATATTTTAATTCCTGCTTCGGAAATGCAAACCTAATTCCTGCATTTCATCCCTACGAGGAGGTATCCTCGAAACCGGGAATGGGGAGCTATGTATTGTTTCATGGCAATTTAAGTGTTGAAGAAAATCAGAAAGCATTAGATTTTATTCTGAATGATGTAATGGCCGGTTTAAATGTGAACCTGATTGTTGCAGGAAAAGATCCTGATCACGGGCTCAGGGTAGAAATGAAAATGGGCAAAAACTGGCAGTTGATTGAAAATCCGGGCTTGTTTGAAATGGATGATCTGATCAGCAATGCACATATTTGCCTGATACCCTCGTTCCAGTCGACCGGTTTAAAACTTAAACTTTTGGCGAGTCTTTATTCCGGAAGATTTGTGGTTGCCAATAACGAAATGGTTAAAAATACCGGTCTTGAAAATCTTTGCCGGGTTGGAAATTCAGCTCATGAAATTCAGCAAATAATCGTAAACCTCATGAAATCAGATTTTACTGTTGAAGAAATCAGGAAAAGGCGTGCCGTGCTTGATGAAGATTTCAGCAATATTTCATCGGCGAAAAAACTACTCGAATTAATCCAAAGTAATCAGAAAAAACATGGATAAAACACAAAAGGAAGAATTAAAAGTCAGAATTGAAAAACGGATAGTACGCCTACGAAAAGATATTGCGGAATTAAAGGAACTCACACGTCCTATCTCTCCTGACGATGCTATAGGCCGTGTTAGCCGGATGGATGCTATAAATAATAAAAGTGTGAACGAGGCAGGCCTTCGGCAACGCAAGAGCCAGTTAAATAATCTTGAGTTTGCTCTGAAGAATATTAATGATGCCGGTTTTGGTAATTGCATTTCGTGTGGTCAGGAAATACCGTATCAACGATTGTTTGTAATGCCCGAATCAAATAAGTGTGTCCGTTGTGCTTCCAAGTAGGACCGTCGAATATTTATTGTTCCGATTAGTTCTTTCTGAATTCTTTGGCATTTATCAGGAATAGTGCCCCGATAAATACAAGCAGCAGGCCCGAGACCAGAAGTTTCCAAAAAACAATGCTTGTCCATCCAAACAGGAAAAATGCAAATCCGAGAGCGATAAAGATAATTCCTCCCACAATTTCGCGTTTCCAGGCAATCACCAGGGCGGCAATTATTAAGGCAGGTTTTATTAGCTTAAATGTAAACGACAGAATTTTCTCGCCAAATGAAAAGCCCGGATTGCTAAACACTCCTGCTGCAATGAAAATTAAAACAATTGCAAAGATTATTGCCAATAGCCGCGGACTGTGAAACAGAAATTTTTTAATACGTTGATTTTGTTGCATCGCTTCCTTTCCATTATAAAGGAGCAAGATACAAATTATGAGTGTAAGCCGGGCATAACGACATAAAAAAAAGCCCTGTGCAGGGCTGCAACAGGACTTTTTATACACTAATCAACTATAACTATTCTGAAACAACTTTAAATTCTATTTCAACTACAACTTCCCGATGTAATTTTATCTGAGCTTTGTAGTTGCCAACTTCTTTGATGGTATCGCCAACAATCGAAATATTTTTCCGGTCGATGTCGAATCCTTTCTTTGCAATCGCTTCGGCAATTTGAATTGTATTGACCGATCCGAATATTTTCCCTGACGAACTGGTTTTTGCACCTATCGACAATTTTTTTACTTCAAGCTGGGCAGCAAGCTTTTCGGCTTCTTCTTTCATAGCAGCCTCTTTGTGCGCTCTTTGCCTCAGGTTTTCTTCATGAACTTTCTTTACCGAAGGAGTAGCTAAAATAGCAAATCCTTTTGGAATCAGATAGTTTCTGCCAAATCCTGGTTTCACACTAATGATATCATCTTTGTGTCCTAAATTGGCTATGTCTTCTTTAAGAATAATGTCCATTTCTAATCCCTCCTTTTCTATTTCAACATATCGGTTACATAAGGAAGCAATGCCAGGTGGCGCGCCCTTTTAATTGCCTGACCTACTTTTCTCTGGTATTTTAATGAAGTACCTGTTAGGCGGCGTGGTAATATTTTTCCCTGTTCGTTAAGGAATTTCTTCAAAAACTCAGGATCTTTATAATCAATATATTTGATCCTGTTTTTCTTAAAGCGACAGTATTTTTTCTTTTGAACCTCAACGGTTGGTGGGGTTAAATACCTGATTTCTGATGATTCTTGTGCCATGGCTATACCTCCTCTGTTTTTTCTTCCGACATTCTTCTTTTCTTTTCGCTGTATTCAACAGCATACTTATCCATCTTAAAAGTAAGGAAACGGATAATTCTTTCGTCCCTGCGATAAGCTACCTCAAGGGTTTGAACAATTGCAGGATCAGCTTCGAATTGAATTAAATGGTAGAAGCCGGTGGTTTTTTTCTGAATCGGATAGGCCAATTTGCGCAGTCCCCAGTTCTCTTCGTGAACAATATTTGCCTTATTGTCCTTGAGTAATTTCTTAAATTTTTGAACCGCTTCCTTCATCTGTGCATCAGACAAAACGGGAGTTACAATGAAAACGGTCTCATAATGATTGTTCATAATTCTAATAAATTTTATAAATATTAATTGGGCTGCAAAAGTATATATATTTCATTTGTTATACAATATCGGATTTCG
>CAYLZH010000262.1:0-3534 GCA_964388245.1 uncultured Bacteroidales bacterium | reverse complement strand
AAAATTTATCTGGAAAATAATGTTATGGTTCACTTTGATCCGAAACTTTTAAATAAACAGGCAACAAATCTCTGTATCCCTTTATTCATAAAGAGAAAGTTGTCTGTTATGAAAAATAAGTCTGGTTCGGCCTTGTTCTTCCTTGCATTTGGAGGTCTATCCTTTATGGCCCCTTCTCCCATTGTATTGCACACATAATCAATAGTTAAGTAGAAACAGAGACTCATCCTGATTTTTTCAACAAAATTTGAAAAGCTGGGGCTTCTTTTGCAACTGTAGGTCTTATTAGCTCCAGTAAAAGAAAGGTAGTAAGAGCAATGTATATCTGGGACTTAACGGCATTTTCACTGGTCCCTTCAAAAGTCTTTACCTGAAGTTTTGTTTTAATGCCTTGAAAAACAATTCGATGTACATCTCTTTTTGTACAGTTCTGATATGGTAGGTGCATCCCATTCTAAATTGTCGGTAGTAATCTCTATGATCTTGTTTTCATCTTCCAGGTAAACAAACTTGTACCAAACGCAACTTATTACTCCGATATGCCACATTCTTTGGCTTTGACAGAGGTCAACTGGATGATCTCGTCTTTTACAATGTGCTCGTTCTTTCCCTCGGGAAGCTCCGGTTCTTCAACGGTTTCATACACTGTATTACTCTTTATCCAGGTAACAAAGGTGTTGCCGGCAACAATACGGTTGAGCATGAGCGTTAAGTCAAAATAACTGCGGTCTTCTACAATTAATAGTGTCTTTTGGAAATATTAACTGCTCCAACCCGTTGCGGTCGTGCACTATGGCTTCGGTTATATTAACCACATCCGATAGCATAGCTTCAACATCCAAACAGGTGTGTAGCTTTATCCCGCCTTTTGCTGTCCGAAACTTTGCCTGGTCGAACATGGCCAGGCACAGCGATATTGTTGAGCTGTCGATAAATTTGAATGAGCGGCCTTTGATTTCGTCCATAACAAAGCAACTTCGTTTTAATTTGTCAATTTATTCATCACAATCCCTAAGTTCAAGATTTCTCGGATAACTGGTTTGTTGTTATTTTTGGTTCGCTTTAAGAGTCCCACATATTTTTATTTTTTGGTCGAAACAATAATATCGGATTCTACAGGCTATTAAATTTAAACTTTCGAATGAGAGTGAAATAAAATGTATTACTTTTGAAGTAATGAAAACACAAGCTGCACATACAAACCTGTACCATAATTTCGGGAAGGGACTTTTCGAGTGCTGGATTTTTTGATTGCCTCCACTGAAATTCTTTTCAATAATATCTACACACATTCATCTAATATTGAATTATCTTCCAATGGAGGGAATTATCTACGACATAAAACGCTTTGCTATTCATGATGGCCCCGGAATCCGTACCACCATTTTCTTTAAAGGGTGCCCGCTAAGATGTTGTTGGTGCCATAATCCTGAGGGTATAACTCCATTACCTGAAGCGAAGAACCGAACCATTAAAATCGACAACAAGGAAATTCCTGTAGATGAAACAATCGGTTACAAAATCACAGTTGATGGTTTAATTGATGAATTACTAAAAGACAGGGTCTTTTATCAAAATTCAGGCGGAGGAATAACAATCAGTGGAGGTGAACCGTTATGGCAACCGGCTTTCTTAGCCAGTACTTTAAAGTTGTGTAAGGAAAATATCTTGCATACTGCAGTCGATACATCGGGATATGCCGCCAGGTTGGATTTTAATTCGATTCTTAGCTATACCGATCTGTTTTTATTCGATATAAAAATGGTAAATCCTGTTCTGCATAAAAAATATACCGGTGTAGATAATCGATTGATCATACAAAACCTCGATTATCTTATTCAGAAAAATGCCAAAATAATTATCCGGTTCCCTGTAATTCCGGGCATAAACGATACTGATGTAAATATCGAGGATATGATTCAGTTTTTAAATGATCGAATGCAACTTCAGGAAATTCATTTACTGCCATACCACAACATGGCCGATGGAAAAATAAAACGGTATAATCTTGATAATACATCAGCAATAATAAATAGTGCTGCTGTTACGAATATGGAATCAATTGTGGAACGATTTAGAAATTTGGGAGTAAAAGTGAAAATCGGAGGATAAAATCCTTTCGTTTTGATTCAATCAATAAAAAAACATAATTATGAACGATAGAGTTAAAAGATTAAGAAACCAAAGCCTGACAGCCGTAAATCGCCTATCAGCAGAAAGGGCAATTCTGGTTACTGAATTTTATAAAACCCGGCAGCCTGAATCGTTACCTATTCCGGTTCAAAGGGCAAAGGCTTTTGAATATATTCTTAAAAACAAATCGATTTGTATAAATGAAGATGAACTGATAGTTGGGGAACGTGGACCCGAACCAAAAGCTACTCCAACATACCCGGAAATCAGTTTGCATTCATTAGATGATCTACAAATACTTGATACCCGTGAGAAGGTTTCTTTTAAGGTTGATGAAGATACTTTTAAGGCTTATCGCGATATAGTCATCCCTTTTTGGAAAGGAAGAAGTAATCGGGACAGGATTATGGCGGCAATGGACCAGAATTGGCTCGATTCTTACCAGGCAGGTGTTTTTACTGAGTTCCAGGAGCAGCGGGCTCCCGGACATACTGTTGCTGGTAATAATATCTACCAAAAGGGCATGGTGGATTTTATCGGTGAAATAGACAACTCAATTAATCATCTTGATTTTTTTAATGATCAGCATGCACTTGAAAAGCGGGACGAACTAAATGCCATGAAAATTGCTGCCAATGCCATATTAGGTTTTGCCCGTCGCTATGCCGGTAAATTGGAGGATAAGGCTAAAAATGAGCCCAACAAGGACAGGAAAGAGGAGCTGCTTGAGATCGCACAGATATGCGGGAAAGATCCTGCTCAAAAGCCGGAGAGTTTTCATGAAGCTTTGCAGTACTACTGGTTTATCCACCTGGGAGTTATCACTGAATTAAATCCCTGGGACAGCTTTAATCCCGGCCGGCTCGATCAGCATTTATATCCATTTTATAAGCATGACCTTGAATCGGGTTGTTTAACCAAAGAAAAGGCAATTGAACTTCTGGGGTGTTTTTGGGTGAAATTCAATAATCATCCGGCTCCTCCAAAAGTAGGTGTGACAGCACGGGAAAGTAACACATACACCGATTTTGCTCTGATCAATCTGGGTGGGCTAACACCCGATGGTTCAGATGCAGTTAACGAGTTAAGCTATGTTATTTTAGATGTGATTGAAGAAATGAGAATCCTGCAACCGAGTTCCATGGTACAGCTTAGTCGGCTTAATCCGGATAAATTCTTGCAAAGGGCGATAAAAATTAATCGTTCAGGATTTGGTCAACCATCAATATTTAATACCGATGCTATAATCGAAGAGCTTCTTCATCAGGGAAAAGATCTTACGGATGCACGCAATGGTGGTGCAAGTGGATGTGTGGAAACAGGAGCTTTCGGAAAAGAAGCCTATTTTTTAACAGGATATTTTAATTTAACAAAAATCCTGGAATTAACCTTAAATAATGG
>CAYLZH010000261.1:0-6701 GCA_964388245.1 uncultured Bacteroidales bacterium | reverse complement strand
TTTAGTCTTCTTGCTTTAATTACCAGAATTAATTTGTGTATGAATTTTAGCAATGTTAATTTTGTGAAAAAATTTACTGATTTTTAATGGATGATATAAATTTAAATATAAATGAAAAACTAAGTAAGATCTTAGCCACCCAGAAAAAGATCAGGACTGAAAACATGCAGTTGATAAACGAAAACGAACGTCTTATTGGGCGTATCGAAAAAAAGGATCAGGAAATAAAAGAATTGAAACACAAATATAATTTGCTAAAATTGGCAAAAAATTTCGAAGCCACTGAGAAAGATAAGGAAGATGCTTCGAGACAAATTAATAACATAGTGCGGGAAGTAAATAAATGTATTGCTCTTTTAAATAATTAATATCAGCAATGGCCGATAAGCGCATAATTAACCTGACAATTGCCGGAATTTCTTACCCGGTGTGGGTTGAGAAGAATAACGAGAAGGAAGAAGAGGTTTTCAGGTTGGCCACTAAATTGATAAATAAAAAGATGGAACAGTATCAAAAAAAGTTTTCAAATCGAAATATTTTTGATATATTAGCCATGACAACATTGCAATCGACAAAAGAATTGATAGAAGCTAAAAATGATGCAATTGAGTCGACAAAAATGGACGAACTGATTGATATAAATAATAAGTTAGACGAGATAATAGAGGAGTAGTACCGCGTTCTTTGTATAAAATATTCGCCCGCATTTTTTCTTTAAGCGTTTGAGAACTCAACATTAACTTTATTGGAGAAAAGCTCGGTTTTTGTAAGGCAGGCCTCAATCCTTTCGGGGATTTTTCTAACGAAAACAGTGGAAGCAAGAATAAAACTGGCATCTCCACCCGTGTTGAACAGGGGTTTTCTAAATTATTAGAGAAAAAACTGCGGGCTTTTTTTTTAATATATAGTCAATTCATATGGATATCATTTATGTAATAATTGTAGGAATTGTTGCACTGACTGTCGGAGGCATTTCGATCCATTTTTACTGGAAAAATGCTGTGGCCAACAAAAGTGTCGACATCCTGAAAGAAGCAGAGCACAATGCTGAAAATATCAAAAAGGACAAAATCCTTGAAGCAAAAGAAAAATTTCTTAGTCTAAAAGCTGAGCACGAACGATATGTAAGCGATAAGAACAGTAAAATAGCATCTGCCGAGAATAGGGTAAAACAAAAGGAATCAACACTAAATCAGCGAAAAGATGAACTTCAGAAAAAATATAAGGAAGTTGATATCTCGAAAAAGGAAGCAGAAGCTATCCGTGAAAACCTGAATGGTCAGCTTCAGTTAGTTGATAAGAAGAAAGTTGATCTTGAAAAATTGCACAAGCAGCAAGTTGAAAAACTTGAACAGGTTGCCGGAATGTCGGCTGAAGAAGCCAAAAACCAGTTGGTAAACTCACTTGTTGCCGAAGCCAGGACCGACGCAATGTCTACCATTAACGAAATAATGGACGAAGCCAGGCTAACAGCAAACAAAGAGGCAAAACGAGTTATTATTCAAACAATTCAACGTGTTGCAACTGAATCGGCAATTGAAAATTCAGTTACTGTTTTTCATATCGATAGCGATGAAATGAAAGGCAGAATCATTGGACGTGAAGGTAGGAATATCAGGGCTCTCGAAGCAGCAACCGGCGTTGAGATCATAGTTGATGATACTCCGGAAGCAATAATTTTATCGGCTTTTGATCCGGTACGTCGTGAGACAGCACGGCTTGCCCTGCATAAACTGGTTACTGATGGACGTATCCATCCTGCCCGTATCGAGGAGGTTGTTCAAAAGACCAAGAAACAAATCGAAGAGGAAATAGTGGAAGTAGGAAAGCGAACAGCTATCGATTTGGGAATCCATGGTTTACATCCTGAAATTATCCGACTTGTCGGAAAAATGAAATACCGTTCGTCGTATGGTCAAAACCTTTTACAGCACTCGCGTGAAGTTGCCAACCTATGTGCGATTATGGCCTCTGAGCTTGGATTGAATACCAAGTTAGCCAAACGTGCCGGATTGTTACATGATATTGGGAAAGTACCTGATGATGAGCCGGAACTTCCTCACGCAATCCTGGGAATGAAGATAGCTGAAAAATGTAAAGAAAAACCCGAAGTGGTAAATGCTATTGGTGCCCACCACGACGAAATTGAGATGACAACCATGATTGCACCGATAGTTCAGGCCTGCGATGCAATTTCCGGTGCACGCCCGGGTGCTCGACGCGAGGTGGTTGAATCTTATATCAAACGACTTAACGACCTGGAAGCCCTTGCCTTATCGTACCCGGGGGTTACTAAAACATACGCTATTCAGGCTGGACGTGAGCTAAGGGTAATTGTTGGTAGTGAAAAGATAGACGATACCCAGTCGGAAACTCTTTCGTTTGATATTGCTAAAAAAATCCAGGATGATATGACTTATCCCGGACAGATTAAAGTTACCGTAATCCGCGAAACCAGGGCTGTAAGCTATGCCAAATAATCAGGAGAAATGATTAAAGGATCAAAGGTATTAGTTACTGGTGGTGCCGGTTTTATCGGATCGAACCTTGTAGAAGCACTTTTAAATCAGCAAAACGAGGTGGTTTGTTTCGATAATTTCTCGACCGGAAAAAAGGAAAACATCAAACCTTTTTTAGATAATCCAGCTTTTACACTGATTGAAGGTGATATCCGGGATTTAGATTCTTGCCTGTCAGCAGTAAAAGGAATGGAACATGTTCTTCATCAGGCTGCCTTAGGATCGGTTCCACGGTCGATTAATGATCCAATTACATCGAATGAGGTGAATATCAACGGTTTCATGAATATGTTGGTTGCCACACGCGATGAAGGGATCAAACGTTTTGTTTATGCTGCCAGTTCATCAACCTATGGTGATCATCCTGGGTTGCCTAAGGTGGAGGACAGGATTGGAAAACCGCTTTCGCCTTATGCAATTACAAAATATGTTAACGAATTGTATGCTGATGTTTTTGCAAAGTTGTACGGGATCGAAGTAATAGGATTACGATATTTTAACGTTTTTGGACGGCGACAAGATCCTTACGGCGCTTATGCTGCAGTGATACCAAAATTTGTGAAGGCCCTTATTGCGAAAGAATCACCTGTAATAAATGGTGACGGAAGGCATTCACGCGATTTTACCTACATCGACAATGTGGTTCAAATTAATCAATTGGCAGCAACGACAACCAATCCCAAAGCATTAAATACTGTTTATAATGTGGCCTTTGGGGAGAATACAAACCTTAACGAGCTGTTTGGTTTGCTACGTGAACTTCTTGGACAATTCGATCAGGAGATATTAAATGTTGAATCAATTTATGGCCCGGAACGTACTGGAGATGTTGTTCATTCACTTGCATCCATTGATAAAGCGCAAGAATTGTTGGGTTATCATCCACCTTTCAATATCAGGAAAGGACTTACTGAGGCTGTAAAATGGTATTGGCAAAACCTGAAATAATATTTTCATTTAAAATATAAATGCAGCGTACGCTTGGATAAGCTAAAGATTACTTGTTCTGACTCATTTATACCTGAGAAGAAATATATTATCGAAACAATTTTCGGGCATTTTCTTGGGCTACAATACTCTTTTTCGATATCAAATGATTTTGGGCCAAATTATAAAATAGAACTTCCTGATAATTCGGAAATCCTTTTTCATGATGCGTTCTTTAATAATTTTAATGATACTGCAGGATTCCTGAAAAAAGATGCACTTCCCGGTCCACCAAAATCATTAGAATCAAAGTTTAGTTTAAATGAAGAATTAATTCTGCTTTTTGGAAATGATGATTTCAGGCAGGAATCACTTGAAAATGGCGGTATCCGATTAAGATTTGGTGCCGACATATTCGCATCATCATTTTTTTTCCTTACCCGGTGGGAAGAATATGTTACGGATCGCCACGATGAGCACGACCGTTTTCCGTGTCAGGAGTCATATGTGCAGCGATACAATCTTGAAAAACGGGCAGTTGTTAACGAATATGTTGAGTTTTTATGGCATATTTTGCAATCGCTATCGTATCAAAACAAAAGAAAAAACTGGGATCATAAGGTTGTACCAACCCATGATGTTGATTATTTCAGAAGGTTCGATTCTTTGAGGAAAATTTCCAGAACTCTTTTATCAGATTTGATTATCCGTAAAAATATTGATTTGTTTACCAGGGACCTGGTTAAAGCAAAAAAAGTATATGGTGGCAATGAAAAGGATCCATTCGATACCTTTGATTATCTCATGAATGAATCGGAAAAAGCTGGCTGTGTCTCTGAGTTTTATTTTATACCAGCCCATGCGGGAACCTATGATTTTCAATATCATTTTGATGATTCGATTGTTACTGATACTCTAAAATCAATAATTAAAAGAGGCCATAAAGTAGGCATGCATGCAGGTTACAATGTAATGAAAAATCCATCGGTGTTTATATCTGAGCTTAAGCGAATAAAAAACATAGTTCCTGATATTCAATCGAACCGGAATCATTACTTACGATTTAAGGTTCCTGAAGTATGGCAGGTAATGGCCGACAACCAACTAAATCTGAGCAGTAATATGGGTTTTTCAAATAAGGCGGGATTTCGCAGCTCTTGCTGCTATTCCTATCCTGTATTTAATTTTCATACCCGCAAAACACTGGATGTAATCGAACAGCCAATTATAATGATGGAAGCTGCATTGGTAAAAGAAAAATCGAATCCTGATGATTTTTTTGCTGAAGCTATTTCCCTGGCCGACGAAGTAAAAAAATTCAATGGCGAATATGTCTTTCTATGGCACAATTCAAATCTCAATTTACCGGAATGGGAACCATTTGCAAGACGGTATTCTGAATTTCTTTCGGCAATTGTTTAGGTGTCAGGACAATTTTTGATAAAATCAGTCTATCCACTCGGCCATAAAAAGGTTTGTTTCGTAAGTCCCGCCATTATTCCGGTTCGATGAAAAAACTAACCTGTCTCCTTTATTTGAGAATACTGGAAATGCATCGAATACCGAATCGTAGGTAATTTGTTCCAGTCCGGTACCATCGATATTGATCATGTAAAGGTTAAATTTAAAGCCTCTTTCGCTGCCATGATTTGAGGAAAAAATCACTTTTTTATCGCTTGGATGGAAAAAAGGACTCCAATTGGCTTTTCCAAGATTTGTAAGCTGCCGGAGTTTAGAGCCATCGGCATTGCAAATATATAATTCCATGGCTGTGGGCATAACAAGGCCTTGTGAAAGTAAATCTTTATACTCTTTAATTTCGTCATCGGATTGTGGCCTGCTCGATCTGAAGATCAATTTAGTACCATCGTACGAGAAAAAGGCGCCGCCATCGTAACCTAATTCTGAAGTAATTTGTTTTACATTGCCACCATCAATATCCATGGTATACAATTCAAGGTCTCCACTGCGGATAGATGTAAAAACTATTTTATCGCCCTTGGGCGAAACAGTTGCCTCGGCATCGTAACCAGGAGTATCAGTCAATTGCTTAACGATATTCCCTTTCAGGTCGGCAACGTAAATGTCGAAACTGTTATAAATTGGCCAGACATATTTTCCGTCATCCCGCTGTTCCGGTTTATGCGGGCAGCTTGCGTCGTGTTCGTGAGTCGATGCATATAAAATGCTAGTATCTCCCGGCATAAAATAGGAGCAGGTTGTTCGGCCATCACCTGTACTTATAAGACGTGGAATTTTATCAGGATTTTGTTCCTTATAGCTGTTCATCAGAAAAATCTGATCGCAGTGGGCATTCCATTTTTCATTGGTTGCCTGAAAAACAAGGGATTCATCATTAAAGCTCCAATATGCCTCGGCATTATCACCACCAAAAGTTAGCTGACGAAGAGATTTGAAGTGTTTCTCTTCGGGGTAGATAAGTTGGTTCGAATCGGAAACTTTTGGGCTTTCATTTTCAGAAATATTGTGTGAATTTGTCGCCGATGGATTCTTACACGCAACCACAAAAAAAACGGCGATTAACAAAAATAGATTTCTCATATCAATGATTTTAATAAGATGTCTTCATTAAAATTTTAGCTTCTAAACAAAAATTTATGCCTTATGTTTGCATCATTTTAAATTAGCACCGATGAAGTTTGAGTATCTAACATTGTCAAATATATTAGGATTGTTTGGGGTTGTTTTAATTCTGACTGCATATTTTTTGCTTCAGCTTGGAAAATTAAAATCCACATCGCAACTTTTTCTATGGATGAATATATCAGGTTCACTGCTATTACTTTTCTCTCTTTATTTTGATTTTAATTTACCCTCGGTGATAATTGAATTTGCCTGGCTTTCGATAAGTGTGATGGGATTGATACGCATGAAATTCAATAAAATGGAAGATCAATGAAAAAAGTCTATTATTTGTCGACATGCTCGACATGCAAAAGGATTTTAAAAGAGGTAGCACCCCTCAGTAATTTTGTGTTACAGGATATCAAATTCGAACCTCTAACTGAAAAACAATTAGATGTCCTGGTTAAGTTCGCAGGAAGCTATGAATCACTTTTTAATAAGCGCGCCAGGAAGTTCAGAGAATTAAAATTACAGAAAAACGAGTTCAACGAAGCTGACTATCGCATTTTAATACTTCAGGATTATACATTTTTACAGCGGCCTGTATTTATTGTTGAGGATAAAATATTTGTGGGGAACAATAAAAAGGTTATCGAATCTTTGCTTGCC
>CAYLZH010000260.1:0-6723 GCA_964388245.1 uncultured Bacteroidales bacterium | reverse complement strand
ATCAGCAAATAACAATGATGAAAAAATTATGAATATGCATGCCGTTAGAATTGTATTGCGATTTTGCATTTTGAATTCCTCTCAAAGATATTCTGCGTGGGCAGAGCCCACCCTACTAGAATCATCCCATCGCTTACGCTCAGGGCTTGTTTTTTGTTGTCTGGTTTTTTCGAATATGATATATTAGTTTATTGATGAATTTTAGTATATAAAACCATGATTCTTTTTCCTAATGCCAAAATAAACATCGGGTTAAATATCATTGCCCGGCGCAGGGATGGTTATCACGACATTGAAAGTGTAATGTACCCTGTCGGACTGAAAGATATTCTTGAATTTGTTTCTGATAAAAGTTCAGCGGATTGTGATTTTCAAAATTCTGGGATCAAGGTTAATTCTAATCCTGGCGACAACCTGGTGTTGAAAGCTTTTTATGCTTTAAAGGAAAGATATAACTTACCTCCGGTTAAAATCCATCTGCACAAAAACATCCCGATAGGTGCCGGATTGGGTGGTGGATCAAGCGATGCCTCATTTATGCTTAAGGGATTAAATGAAGCTTTTGAATTGAATTTATCGAATGAACAATTAGAAAAGATTTCCGGGACATTAGGTAGCGACTGTCCTTACTTTATTCGAAACCGACCGGCCTTTGCATCAGGCAGAGGTAATGAATTATTGCCTGCCAACATAAGCCTGGAGGGTTATTTTCAGGTAATCGTTTATCCGGGTATTCATATCGCAACCTCAGAGGCTTATTCACAAATAGTTACTCAAAAACCTGAGGTGCCTGTACCGGAAGCAATAAAACTACCTATGATAGATTGGAAGGATGCTATCAAAAATGATTTTGAGAAAAACATATTCGCACGGTATCCTGAAATTGAAACCATAAAACAAGAGCTTTATAAGTTAGGTGCAATATATGCGTCAATGTCGGGGAGCGGCTCGGCTGTCTTTGGCATTTTTTACAGCATACCTAACCTGAAAAATCAATTTAAAGATTGTTTTGTATGGAGCGGGATTCTTGAATAAAAAAAATGACTGCCCGTATTTAAACCGGCAGCCATTCTTTAGTCTGATTAAATATTATTCAAGTTCGACCAGTGCTTCGTTTTTAGCTACATTCTGGCCTTCTTTAACATAAACTTTCTTCACAACTCCGGTATGAGGTGCAAGTATCCTGTTTTTCATTTTCATGGCCTCGAGAATAACCAGCCGTGTACCTGCTGCTACTTTCTGACCTTCTTTCACGAATATCTTCTGAACAGTGCCAGGAATAAATGCAAAAGTACATGATGGATTTTGTGGCTGATAAGCAATCCGGTTTTCAAATTTCTTGTTATAATGTGTTCGATATTTTGTTTCGTCAATTACAAGTGATTTATACCGGGTTTTCTTTGCCTGATCTTTTGGGTTACTTCCATTTTCCATAATCAATTGTTTAAATTCAACATTAATAGATTGAGTAATCGCCTGCTGCCAAAGTGTTTAAAATGGAGGAATCCCGTGCTTTTTACTTGGCCTGGGCGATACCTTATCTGAAGAAACCTCAATTGCATGAAGAATTACATTTCTTGTTTCGGCTGGTTCAATTACTGAGTCAACATATCCTTTCGAAGCAGCAACATAAGGATTCGCAAATTTTTCTTTGTATTCCTTGATCTTTTGTTTTCGCATATCGTCTGGGTTTTCTGCAGTGGATATCTCCTTACGGAAAATAATATTAGCAGCACCTTCAGGTCCCATTACGGCAATTTCTGCACTTGGCCAGGCAAAAACAAAGTCGGCACGTAAGTGTCTTGAATTCATCGCAATGTAGCCTCCACCATAAGCTTTACGTAAAATTACTGTTATTTTCGGAACAGTTGCCTCGCTATATGCATAAAGTACTTTTGCCCCATGCCGGATAACACCGGCATGTTCCTGATCGATACCAGGTAAATATCCTGGCAGGTCGACAAGGGTAACAATTGGAATATTAAAGGCATCGCAATAGCGGATAAATCTTGCAGCTTTGCACGAAGAGTCGACATCGAGGACTCCTGCCAGCATCATTGGCTGGTTGGCAACAAATCCAACAGTCTCGCCATTCATCCTTCCGAATCCGATAACCATATTGGCTGCCCATAGCTCCTGTATTTCAAAAAATTCCGAGTTATCAGTTATTGCTTTTATTACTTCGCGAACATCGTATGGTTGCTTAGGATCGCCAGGTACAATTTCATCGATTTTAAATTCCCGCTTTGGTTTTTTTGCTGGAAATGGTTTTGCTTTTTTGTTATTGTTCCATGGAATATAGGTGATCAGTTTTTTGATTTTCTCGAAACATTCGGTTTCGCTATCTGCATAAAAATGTGCATTGCCGGTAATCTCGCTATGAACGCGGGCTCCACCAAGGTCTTCCATCGATATTTCTTCGCCCAAAACAGTTTTGATAACCTCGGGTCCTGTTATAAACATTTTAGAGATATTATCGACCACAAAAACGAAATCGGTGAGCGCAGGTGAATATACAGCTCCTCCTGCACAAGGGCCAAGAATAACTGATATTTGAGGAATTACACCAGATGCCAGTGTATTGCGCCAGAATATTTCGCCATAACCAGCCAATGAATTTACACCTTCCTGTACCCGGGCACCACCAGAGTCGTTAATTCCGATCAAAGGAACACGCATCTTCATAGCATGATCCATAATTTTGGTTATTTTACGGGCATGCATTAATCCAAGAGATCCACCTGCAACAGTAAAATCCTGGGCATAGATGCAGATTGGAGCACCATAAATCCGGCCTGTTCCAATAATAACACCATCACCGTGAAGGGTTTTCTTATCCATGTCGAAGTCCCTGGCTTCATGAGCAACAAATAAATCGTATTCCTGGAATGAATCTTTGTCAACAATTTCAATTATTCTTTCCCGGGCAGTCATTTTGCCCATTGCCACCTGCTTTTTAATGGCCTTTTCGCCTCCTCCCTGAATTACCTCTTCGCGTTTTTTCTGTAGCTCTTTAATCTTTCTTTTCAGCGACATATTTTCCGTTTTAGTTAGAAAAAAAATCATAATCAAAAAACTATCGCTTGATTATGATAAAATATGTTTTAACCAATATCCTGAGTAAGGGAGATGGTTAATGTATCATTTTGTATATTAGCTCGTTGTAATCTGTCATGAATATTATTTAAAAACAAATTTATTGATAATATAGGAACTAACAAATTTTAACTTCAGATAAAGGTAATCATCAGATTTAATACAAGCCTTTGTATGCTGAGATTTAAGCATTTGAATATCCGGTTGAGGAAATAAAATATTTTAAAAAAAAGCTGCCCAAATTGAGCAGCTTCATTTCCTGGTTTAAGTGTTTGTTACATTGAGTAAGTGTTTATATATTGATTCAGCGCTGAGATGTTGCTTGAGAACGTAAAGGCGTTATTTACAATAAAATAGTTTTGTTTGTCATAGGTGCGTTCGAATGCAAATTTTGCCAGTTCCAAACGGTTGCAGTCGAACGTTAGCAGGTTCAAAAGTTCGAGTACCTGCTCAGAACTTACCATGCTGAATGCTAATGCTTGTTTGGCTATTTCGAGCCTTTTCGAATCGAATGAAACAAAATCCATTGAAGCTTTTAACTGGTAAAAGGTTGACTCTGTCATGACTGGTATAGCCTGGCAAGCGGCAGTTGAGTGATGCGTATTGACACCAACCGAACTGTGTGCGTTGTAACCATGAGTGTGCGATCCGTGGTGGCTGTTGTGTCCACGTCGAGTTGGATGCGTTGGTTTCAAAGGGCGGATTTTGATGATCTCAAATCTTCGCTTGTGCGTAATTTTTGCTGTTATTCTTGATCGTGCAGGGATATCGACATAACCCTGAAATACTACGCTGGCATGATACCCGTTTGGTCTTTGAATTTTTCTGATTACCTTGATAAAATGCTTTCCAGGAGCAAGATTACTGATAGTAAATTTTGAAACCAATGAGGGATATTTTTTATAGTCAATTTCGACTGAAAAAAATGAATTGTCCCATAACCTTAACTCTAATTTTGAACTTCCGCTTCTATGGTTAGCTGATAAACTTAATACGAAAGCAAGGCTTAAAACTATTGATAACATTGACTTTTTCATGATCCACCTCCTGTTTTTTTGGTTTGATGATTCGGTGTTAACAAGATGTGTGCCAAAAATATTACAGCAGTAGCAATCTAAAAGAATTCTGCATGTAGCTGCCTCTTGAAAACTGCTTGCTGAGATGTCTTGTTCGCGGCCTGATATTTGTTACTTTTGCTCCAATCCATAAATTGAAATAATGATAAAAAGAATATCTATTTTCCTGACATTCGTGTTAATTGTATTCGCACAACTCGATGCCCAGGATAAACTTTCAACAAAATCGAAAAAGGCCAAAAAGAAATTCGAATCGGCTCTTAATTATTATGACCTCAGAAACGATTATCAAGCTATCGAAGAATTGAAAAGTGCCATAAAAGCTGATGATAATTTTATTGAAGCTTATTTGTTACTTGCTGATATTTTCTTTTCATTGAGTGATTACGAGAATGAAATTATTCAGTTAGAAAAAGCAATATCCATTAATCCTAATGCAGCACAAAAAAGTTATTTAAACCTTGGGCTTGCTTATTTTCTAACCGGGCAATATCAACCGGCGCACACTAATCTTACTAAATTCCTGGAAACGAAACCAAAAGCAAAGTTTATTCCCGAAACCGAATATTATCTTGCCTGTTGCGATTTTGCTCTTGAATCAATTGAATCTCCGGTTGATTATGATCCAATAAATATGGGCGAGTCGGTAAACACAGCGTACAACGATTACATGCCTTCGTTAACAGCCGATGAAGAAACACTTGTTACTACCGTGGCATTACCGGTCGATCAAAGTATTCCTTATGGTTCCAACACAAATATTCAGGAAGATTTTTTTGTCTCCTTTAAAAAAGACGGTAAATGGTCGGAGGCAATGAATATGGGGAAACCAGTTAATACTCCCGGAAACGAGGGAGCTCAGACCATTTCGAGCGATGGCCGGATAATGCTGTTTACGGCTTGCCACCGGCCCGACAGGATAGGCCGGAGTTGCGATATTTACTTTTCAACTAAATCGAATTACGGATGGAGCTCCCCGAAAAATATCGGACAACCTATTAACAGCCCGGCCTGGGAATCACAACCTTCTATTTCAAGCAATGGCAAATGTATATATTTTACAAGTGGCCGCCCGGGTGGCTATGGAGGAAAAGACTTATGGAAAAGTGAACTTGGCACTGATGGCTATTGGCAGGAGCCCGTAAATCTCGGGCCAAATATCAATACCGGTAACGATGAAGTAAGTCCGTTCATCCATCCTGATAATCAAACCTTATATTTCTCCTCGAATGGTCATGTTGGAATGGGTGGATATGATATTTTTAAATCACAAATGGAGAAGGAAGGGGAATTTGTCGAAGTTCAAAACCTGGGTTTCCCAATCAATACTTTTAAAAATGAAGAATATCTGATTGTAAATGCGAAGGGTGACCTGGCTTATTTTGCCTCCGACAGACCGGGAAGCAGAATGAAAGATATTTATCATTTCGAACTTTATAAGGAGGCTCGTCCATTGCCGGTTACTTATGTAAAAGGAACCATTTACGACGCCCAAACCAACGAACTTTTATCAGCCGACATCGAGCTTATCGACCTTGATGATTCAGAGTCAACAACCGAAACCTCGTCGGGGAATAACAATGGGAAATACTTGGTGTGCCTGCCATCGGAAAGAAATTATGCCTTTAATATTTCGAAGGACGGCTATTTGTTTCATTCAGAAAATTTCAGTTTAAAAAACTTAGATGATCCATCGAAACCCTATCTTATTGATATTGGCCTAAGGAGGATTCAGGCTGGGAAAGCTGTTGTTTTAAAAAATATTTTCTTTGAAACCGATAGCTATGCTTTAAAAGATGAATCGAAAGCAGAGCTGGGCAAATTGCTTACATTTTTGAATGATAATCCCGAAATCCGAATTGAAATTAGCGGTCACACCGATAATGTTGGAACTATGGCTTATAACCTTGAGTTATCGGGAAATCGAGCCAAATCGGTTTATGAATACCTTATCGATAAAGGAACTGAAAAAAGCAGGCTTACCTTTAAAGGGTATGGCATGACCAAACCAATTGATTCGAACGAAACAGAGGATGGTAGGGCTGCCAATCGCCGGACTGAATTTATGATTATTGAATAATGATTAAACGGTTTCCATTACTTTTTTTGGTTGTTATAACCTTTCAGAATTTGCTATTTGGCCAGTGGACCGATGACAATTATGAATTGAACATGGCCGCTTATGAAGGTGATTCACTGAAAGTGGATAGTTTGATTTATGAAGGTGTACAAGTTGATTTGCCTGATTATGATGGCATTACTGCTTTGGTGTATGCTGCCCAAAACGGACATATTACTGTTGCAAAGCGATTGCTGGAAATGGGTGCAAAAATCGATCATTTGACCTGGGATTACAGGACACCATTGCTGGCTGCTGTTATGGAAGGTCAGTTCGATATGTCTGAGTTCCTGATCCGCAGAGGAGCAGACATTAATCAAAAGGACTACTATGGAGCAAACTCGCTTCATTATGCAGCGGCATCGAATCCTTTTTTCGTGGCCGATATGCTTGTTTATTACAATATTGATATCGACGCAGTTGACAGGGATG
>CAYLZH010000259.1:0-6752 GCA_964388245.1 uncultured Bacteroidales bacterium | reverse complement strand
AGTTTCGAAACGGCCCATTTCTTTTTCAGGTTTTCCATGTAGTTTTTATCGAACACCGAAACTGTTCCCGGTCCTACTTTATTGCAAACACCCATGTCGAACAAGCCTTGCGAGTTGTTTTTTTCCTTTAGTGAAATAAGGCCACTTGCAGTTTTTCCAAGTTTTCCGGTAATCATTGCCAGGTTCCTGATTTCGAAAGAAGTATTGGCCGATATGTTTTTCTCGGCAAATATCAGGATTGCATTCGATTCGTGATTGAATTCATTGGCAAAACGCATAATATCACCGGCACAATTATTACCAGCTTCATTCAGTAATGTGGCAAAATCTTCATTCAGCAACGACTCTTTGTAGCCTTTAAGGCCCACGCAATTGTCGTCGATATAAAATTGATTTTGCATACCGTTTCCAAGCAGGTAATGGTTTATGGCCTTAACAAAATGATAGTATGATTTCAATTTTAAAACTTTATCGACCTTATGCTCCATGCTGCTCTTATCAAGCGTGGTTGCCAGTTCAACAGGTACACCATATTTTGTCCTGGCCTCGTTTACAAGATAACCGACAAACTGGTTTTCCTGTGCAAGCTCGGCCCCGAGAACATATATCTTACTTGCCTTTCTGATTTGGTCGAACGGAACATTGTTGTGTGAATTTTTAATATATCCTTCGCCGCCAAACATATAATGCCAGTTGTTTACATTATGGGTTTTTGCACCCACCCTGGCAAATTTTTGAATCAGGTATTGTTCCTCGTTACTCAGTCGTGCACCGCCATAAAAAGCGTTTTCGTTGGTTCCTACGCTTCTTATTTTCACAGCCATTATTTCCTGTGCCTTATCGTAGGATATTTCTTCGAATTTCCCATTTACCCTATATAGTGGCTTTGTAATCCTGGCCGGATCATTCAGCATGGTATACCCAAATTTAGCATGACGCCCAATATTGGCATCCGGATTAATCATGCCTTTTGCTCCGGTAGCTTTCGTAATAAAGCCATTGGTCATGTGTAAGTTTATTTTTTCGCCTTCGGAAGTATAGTTCGAAATTGATTCGAAACTGCTGGTTTTTACCGGACCGGGCTTAAAAGGTGTGTTTTCAGTAATGGCACCAGTCGGACACGTTGAGATACATAACCCGCACGACTCGCAGTTACTCTGTGTTAGCGACTCTCCCAGGCTTGGTGCTACAAAGGTGTCGAATCCTCGTTGTACCAATCCCAGTGCGTTAGCTCCTACAATATCACGGCAAATTCTTATGCATCGTGAACAAAGCACACATTTGTTGTTGTCGATTTCAATAAATGGATGGCTAAAATCAACTTCTGATATAGTATAATTTCCTTCGGTAATTTGTCGTGCATCGTATTCTGTGGCATATCTTTTCAGGTCGCATGTAAAATATTCGGAACAACCACATTCAAGGCATCGTTGAGCTTCGTTCTTTGCCACTTCCTCTGAAGCATATCCCAGCTCAACTTCATCGAAATTAAAACGGTTGTCGGCAGCAAGTACCGGCATTTCTTCACGCATTTGACGGGCATATTTGCCATTGTATTCTTCTGATATCTGTTTCTTGAAATTGTCGCGTTTGCTGAGAAATTCCTTTTCAGGAGGTTTAATTGCTTCTCCGTTTAAGAATTGATTTACACTGTGCGATGCAAGTTTGGCCTGCGCAATAGCTTCAATAATTGTGGCAGGGCCAGTAACACCATCGCCAGCAGCAAAGATAGATGTTACACCAGTTTGTAAAGTTTCAGGATTAGCATCGATATCGCCCCATCGGTTTATTTTTAATTCACCATCATTGACACTATTATTTATATCATCGATGAAATTCACATCTGTTTTTTGCCCGATAGCTGCCAACACATAGTTTACATTCAATTCGAATTCAGAACCATCGATAGGTACCGGCCTTCTACGGCCTGATGCATCAGGTTCGCCCAGTTGCATTTTAAGGCAGGTGATCGATTTTACCGCACCATTGTCATCCTTGTTTACTCTGGTCGGATTGGTCAGGAATAAGTATTCGACACCTTCGATTTTTGATTCATGGATTTCAATCGGATTGGCAGGCATTTCTTTTTCTGTGCGCCTGTATATTACGTAAACTTTGTCGGCTCCACAACGGATTGAAGTCCGGCAGCAATCCATTGCAGTGTTTCCTCCACCTATAACAGCAACTGTTTTGCCGCTAAAGTTGAAGCGTTGACCTGTCATTTCCATATTTTTCAGAAAGTCGATACCTGAGAAAACGTTGTCAGCATCATCGCCCCTGCATCCAATCAGGGTTCCTTTCTGTGATCCGATTGTCAGGATGGTGGCATCATACTTTTCTTTTACATCGGCGTAACTGAGGTTTCCTCCCAGGTTTTTATCACAATAAATGTTAGCGCCCAGTTCGGTTACTGCATCGATTTCCCGTTGCAGCAGATCATTTGGCAGACGGTATTCAGGAATCCCGTAGCGTAGCCATCCACCAGCTTTAGGAGCAGCTTCAAAGATATCGCACTTGTGCCCTTTTTGCTGAAGGAAATATGCTGCTGATAATCCACCGGGTCCTCCTCCAATTATGGCAACCTTTTTTCCTGAAGGAAATTCACAATCGGGAATAAAGCGGGTTGGGGAATTTAGGTCCTCATCGGCTGCAAAACGTTTCATATAATCGATACCCACAGGATTTCCCTCATCCAGCAAGTTTCTTCGGCATGCTACCTCGCACGGACGGACACAAACTCGGCCACATATGGCAGGTAAAGGATTGGTTTGTTTTATCAGGGCAATGGCATCGTTATAAAGCCCCTTGTCGATTAGTGAAATATAGCCCTGTACATCGACTCCGGCCGGACAGGTTTGTTTGCAAGGAGCAGCGCAATCAGCATAATGGTCGCTTAGAAGTAACTCAAGTGCGGTTTTTCGTGCTTTCCGGACCTTTTCATTATCGGTAACAACTTCCATTCCCTCCATGATTTTTGTTGAACAGGAAGTTTGCAAACCTTTCATTCCCCTTACTTCAACCACGCACAAAAAGCACGATGAATAAGGTGTAAGCCTTGGATCATGACATAAGGTTGGAATTTCAAGTTCATTTCTTCGGGCAAGTTCAAGAATTGTTTCACCTGATTTTCCCTGAACATTTTTTCCGTTTAGTATGATATTTATTTTATCCATGATTTTCTCTTTGTTTCAATATGAATCGTTGGCACTATGAAATACGGATGGCTTCAAATTTACATTTGCTGTAACAAACTCCACATTGTGTACATTTTTCCTGATGTATAAAGTGTAGTTCTTTACGTTCACCACTAATAGCATCAACCGGGCAGTTCTTTGCGCATACCGTACAGCCGGTACAGTTTTCATCAATCACTTCATAGGTTAACAGTTTTGTACAATGCTTGGCAGGGCATTTTTTATCCCTGATATGTGCTTCATACTCGTCGCGGAAATACTTGATTGTTGTAAGCACAGGATTTGGTGCGGTTTGTCCAAGTCCACACAGCGAGCTGTCTTTAATCTGATATGCCAGTTCCTCCAGTTTTTCAATATCGCCTTCGCGGCCTTCTCCTTCGGTAATCCGGGTTAAAATCTCAAGCATCCTGGTGGTTCCGATCCTGCAAAAGGTACATTTACCACAGGATTCCTTTTGAGTAAAATCGAGGAAAAACCGGGCAATATCAACCATACAGGTCGTTTCGTCCATTACTACCATTCCTCCTGAACCCATGATGGCACCAGTGGCATTAACCGAATCGTAGTCAACAACAGTATCGGCAAGGTATTCAGGTATACAACCTCCGGATGGTCCACCAAGCTGAACAGCTTTAAAGCGCTTATCGTCCTGGATACCACCTCCCAGTTTGAAAATGATATCACGAATTGAAATACCCATTGGCACTTCAACCAGACCTCCGTGTTTTATTTTTCCTGTCAGGGCAAACACCTTTGTTCCACTACTTTTGTCGGTTCCGTATTTGGTATAGGCTTCGGATCCATGCAGGATAATCCATGGGATATTTGCCCATGTCTCAACATTATTGATATTGGTGGGCTGTTTCCATAAACCTGAAACCGCAGGGAATGGAGGCCTTTTTCGTGGCATGCCGCGTTCGCCTTCAACCGATGCAATCAAGGCAGTTTCCTCGCCGCATACAAATGCCCCGGCACCTTCTTTTACAAAAATATCGAAATTGAAACCTTCAATACCACATGCATTCTTACCCAGAAAATTTCGTTCGCGTGCTTGGTCAAGTGCTATGTTTAATCGCTTTATGGCCAAAGGATATTCGGCGCGGCAATATATTACCCCGCCTGTTGCACCAATAGCATAGGCACCTATAATCATACCTTCAATAACAGCGTGTGGATCGCCTTCGAGTAATGACCGGTCCATGAATGCTCCAGGATCGCCCTCGTCGGCATTGCAAATAATATATTTTTCGGCTGATTTCGAATTGTTGGCAAAGCGCCATTTTAATCCGGTCGGAAATCCTCCTCCACCTCGTCCCCTGATGCCGGAGTTTAATACCATCTGAATTACTCCAACGGCAGGAATTTTCTCGAAGGCAATCTTCATCATTGCTTTATAGGCATCATTTTCCATTGCTTCCCCGATTGATTCAGGATCGATATACCCACAATTTCGCAGGGCAATTTTTACCTGGCCTTCGAAATAGCTGTCGTCCTTAGTTGGGAATAATTCGCTGTGGACAACATAATCTTTAACGGGTTCGCTTTGTTCGACATGCTTTTCGATAATCTCTATGGCTTTGTCTTCATCAACCTCGCCATACAAATATGAACCTTCCGTGTCGATAATTTCGACTAATGGTTCGCGATAGCACATGCCAACACAGCTCGTTTTCTTTAATTCGAAATTTAGATTTTCAGCCTTTTTTAATGCTGCTATTTTATCATATGTTTTATTGGCCCCGGCAGCAATGCCACAGCTTCCAAGCCCAACTATTACTTTAATGTTTTCCATACAGGTTGAATTTTGATTCCTCTACTTGTTTTTGCTAATCAAAATAGTAAGTTGAAATCAGGATTAATTAAGTTCTTTAAGTCGGATGTCTTTAATCACTTTTACCGCGCTTTTTTTGCTTAGTTTTCCGTAGGTTTCGTTGCCAATCATCATAACCGGTGCCAGTGAGCAGCAGCCCAGGCAGGCAACTGATTCAAGGGTAAACAAGCCATCGCCGGTTGTTTCACCATCGGCAATTTTCAGCGATTCTTTCAGGACTTCGGTAATGGCGGGTGCGTTTTGAACATGGCAAGCTGTTCCGTGGCAAACTTTAATAATATGTTTCCCAACCGGTTTAAGCCGGAACTGGGCATAAAAAGTAGCAACACCGTACATGTCGCTTAATTCGATGCCGGTATGTTCGGCAATCTTAACAAAGGCTTCGCGTGGAATGTAACCATACAAATCCTGTGCACCCTGAAGCAAGGGGATCATGTTGCCTCGTTTTCCTTTGTACTTTTCAATTAATGGATCAAGCAGGTTTAGGTCGACCGCCGATTCTGTCTGCTTTTCGGCCTCCTGAACTTGTATTCTCTTTATGCGCATAATTGTAAAATTTTAAACTCTTCTGATCTAAATTTCCGGGTTCAAAGTAGCGAAATTGTTTTAAATCTTTGGCTTAGATTAATTCTAAACTATGGACTTTTTCAATGAAATTAGGCTGATTTTTGTCATTCTGAAAACTGGCAGTGGTCAGGTATTTATATAATTATTAAAATGGGCTTCAAAAAAGCAGCATAGCCAAAAGCGAAAAACACAGCTACCTGGCCATTCACATCACGTTACAAACAAACGAAAAGAACAAACTACCAAAATGAGACTGACAAAATATATTTAACAATACAAATCCCGATAAATTTTTTACCAACTCCGAAAAATCTTATCAAAATCTTGCAAAGCAGTATCTTTGTAATCTAATGGAAAATAAGAAAATTGTCAACATATCAATTCATGTGTTTTTTTGGACTATTTTTGTCTTTATACCATTAATAATAATACCTAAATCCTCTGAGTATTTGTTTAACGATATAACTCAATTAATTAAATATATTGTTCTCACAACTCTGTCAATCACTCTATTTTATCTAAATATCTATTTTGCTATTCCAAAGCTATATTTTAAAAAGAAATATATCCTGTATGTTCTGCTTATAATAGCATTTATAATAATTTCAGGTCTGATTACAGGTATCTTAGTGCGTAGTTTTATCCCAACTTACAGCTTTCAATACCGGGAAACAGGAATATTAAGGAACTACTTTTTGCGTTTTTTGTTAATCTTCGTTATATCATTCATATTAGCCTATCAAAAAAGATATAAGCAATATGAAACAGAAAGAATTAAATCTGAATTGTCAGCATTAAAATCACAAATAAACCCTCATTTTCTTTTTAATACATTAAATGGAATTTATGGTCAAGCTATAATAAAATCTGAAAACACAGCCGATAGTATAGCTAAACTTTCGTCTTTGATGCGTTATATCTTTACTGAAACTAAGGAAGACAAAGTATCATTGGAGAAAGAAATAAATTATATTGACAGTTATGTAGAATTGCAAAAAATACGTCTGACAGAGAAAACAAAAGTTGTTTTTAAAGTAAATGGAGAAATAGGAACAAAACAAATTGCTCCTCTATTATTTATTAATTTAATAGAGAATGCTTTTAAGTACGGAGTTTCAAACGAGAAAGAGACAACAATCAGCATCTTAATATCTGTTAGC
>CAYLZH010000258.1:0-6807 GCA_964388245.1 uncultured Bacteroidales bacterium | reverse complement strand
GTCACCATGATGGGCAGGGCAAGCTTTATGCAAGTTATCAATACCCTGGTATACAATCTCAACTTCGGATGAAATTCCTTTTGGACGGAGAATTTCTGCTATTTTTTTACTAATCTGCTTGGCCGTAAACGGTTCATAAATCTTTTTAACATGATTTACAATTTCTTCTTTTGGACGGTTTTCCTGTTGTTTCGATAGTTTATAAACCTCATTAATAATACTTTCTTGTCCGGTATCCTTTAATAACTGGATTGTTGCTTCGAAAGCTACAAAATCGCCTAATTTTGCCATATCGATGCCATAACAATCGGGATACCTGATTTGGGGCGCCGACGAAACTATGATAATCTTTTTGGGACCCAGCCGGTCGAGGATGTTCAAAATACTACGACGCAGGGTTGTTCCCCGAACAATTGAATCGTCGATTACAACCAGGTTGTCTGTTCCTTTATTGATGGTGCCATAAGTAATATCGTAGACATGACCTACAAGGTCGTCGCGGCCTTCATCCTGACTAATAAATGTTCGGAGTTTTACATCTTTAATTGCAATTTTTTCGATTCTCGGACGCAGACAGGCAAGCATTTCCAGTTCTTTAATCGAAACATTGTTTCCAAGTGTCGCAATTTTAGCCTTTTGTGTATTTAACATCGATGTCTCAATTCCTTTTACCATTCCATAAAAGGCGGTTTCCGATGTATTGGGAATAAATGAAAACACGGTATTTTCGAAATCATTATTTATTGCCTCGAGAATCTGTGGTACTAAAAGTTCTCCGAGCTTTTTACGTTCCTTGTAAATATCCTGATCCGATCCGCGTGAGAAATAAATTCGTTCGAAAGAACACGGGCTACTCTTTTCGGGCTTTCTTATTTGCTTGTATCGTATGCGCCCATCAGCCTTGACAATAAAGGCAAAGCCTGGTTCAAGTTCATTAACTTCGTCAACTTCCAAATTAAAAACAGTTTGGATAACCGGACGTTCCGATGCCACAACAGCTACCTCATCATTGTAGTAATAAAATGCAGGCCGTATCCCCCAGGGATCGCGTGTTACAAATGCATCGCCATGTCCGAATACACCACCCATTACATAGCCTCCATCCCAGTTTTTGCTTGCTTCCTGGAGTATGTTGCCAACATTAAGCTTTTGAGCAATTAAATTTGAGATTTCTTTGTTTGGAAATCCCTTTGCTTTAAATTTGTTAAAAAGCAACTGGTTCTCAAAATCTAAGAAATGACCAACTTTTTCGAGTATGGTTACTGTATCGGTGTAATCGCTTGGATGCTGCCCAAGTAAAAGCAGATGTTCGAACAGCTCATCAACATTTGTTAGATTAAAATTACCAGCCAGGGCAAGGCTTCGCGACTTCCAGTTGTTCGACCTGATAACCGGGTGGATGTTTTCTATCCTGTTTCTTCCAAATGTTCCGTATCGAACATGGCCTAAAAAAAGTTCACCGGCGAAAGGTAAATTTTGGTTAACCCAAACCGGATCTCTGAGTAAATCTGGTTTGTGTTCTTCTATTTTCTGAAACTGTTTTCTGATTGTCTCAAAGACCTGACGAATTGGTTCTCTGTCATTAGATCGTTCGCGACTGATATATTCTTTTCCTGGTTGAAGATTAAGCTTTATGTTTACAACACCTGCGCCATCCTGACCACGGTTGTGTTGTTTTTCCATCAGAAGGTATAGCTTATTTAAGCCATACATCCAGGTACCATATTTAAGCTGATAATATTCAAGTGGTTTCAGTAATCTGATAAGGGCAATCCCACATTCATGTTTTATTGTATCGCTCATGATTACAATTTAAAGTCTGATTTTCGACTGATTACCTTTTTACAGGCTTCTGCAATATCGGTGGCGGTCATTTTGTATTTATTCATTAACTCATTGGGTTGCCCCGATTCTCCAAATGAATCATCCATGCCTATAAATTCCATCGGCACCGGAAAGGATTTTGTAATTACTTCTGCAACTGCTGATCCCATGCCTCCATAAATCTGGTGTTCTTCGGCTGTAACAATGGCTCCGGTTTGTCTTGCACATTCGATAATTAAATTTCTGTCGATAGGTTTTACGGTGTGAAGGTTTACTACGCGGACAGCTACTCCATCCTTTTCCAAATCGTTGGCTGCCTGTAAGGCTTCCCATGTAAGATGGCCGGTTGAAATTATTGTACATTCCAGTCCATCTTTTAGAATCTGTCCCTTACCAACTATGAAATCCATTGTATCAGAAGTAAAATCTGGAACAGCCTCACGTCCAAACCGAACGTAAACCGGTCCTTGTATTTGCTCATGGGCGGCAATTGTTGCCAGCCTGGTTTGGGTGGCATCGCAGGGCGAAAGTACAGTCAAATTTGGAAGCACCCGCATTATTGCTATATCCTCCAAAGCCTGATGAGTTGCACCATCGGGCCCAACACTGATTCCAGCATGAGCCCCGCCAATTTTCACATTTGCATTGTTGTAACATACCGATACCCTTATCTGGTCGGTTGTTCGAAGTGCTGCAAATACACCGTAGGTCGACAAAAATGGCACCTTACCGGAAAGGGCAAGTCCTGTTGCTACTCCAACTATGTTTTGCTCGGCAATTCCAAATGAGAAAAATCGATCGGGAAATTCATTCTTAAAAATATCCATACTAACCGAGGACGTGATATCGGCACCCAGGGCTACTACCTCTGGATACGTACGACCAAGATCACACAGACCCTCACCAAAACCAAACCGTGTTGGTTTCATGCTTTTCAGGTTAAAAGCCGGCATATTTCTATCAGACAGGTTTTTACTCATCTATTTCAATATCGATAAATTATCGAATAAACCTAAAAGATTTGTCGCGAACAAAATTATCACAATAATTAAAAACCAGCGAATAAATTTTGCACCCCAGGCAATAGCATACCTTGATGCTATTAAACCACCGATCAGGTTACCTACCGAAGAGATTAGCCCCATGGCATAGTGTACCTGATCGTTGATGATAAACATGGCCAGCGCAAACGGACTGTACAAGAAGACAATAAAAACTTTAAGTGCATTTGCCCTTAGTAAATCGTATCCCGAAAATAAAACCAGTGCGGCTAAAAGAAATATTCCTACTCCGATATGTATAAAACCCCCGTAAATTCCAATTGCAAAAAAAATAATAAACTGAAGAACAGGCATCTTTTGGTTTCTTAGTTTTTCTTTTCCCTCAATCCATCTTTCAGGTTTGTAAAACAGAAAAATCAGCATTAAAACCATTACGATACCGATGATTTTTTCGAAAATATCTTCATTAATCTGAACAGCAATGAACGAACCAAGTAAAGTTCCCATAATCGTGGGGATTGCGATTATCAGTCCGTTTTTAATTTCAAGTGTGTTTTTCCTGTTAAAATTTAGCGAGGCTGCCAGGGTTTGCATTATTACACCCAGCCGGATAGTGCCATTGGCAACACTTGCAGGTAATCCCAATATCATAAATAGCGAATAGGTGATTACGGTTCCGCTACCTGCAATGGTATTTATAACTCCTACCATAAATCCTGCTATCAGTAGTATTAAAATGCCCTGCCACGAGAATATGTCGAAGTTGCTCAGAATATTAATGTCCATTGTTGATTATCGTTGGCTATAATATGTTATCGTTTTTCTTAGTATCTGGAGTGCTTTACTTAATTGAGCTTCAACAGTTTTAATTGAAATATTCAACTCATATGCAATGTCCTGGTTTTTCAATCCTTTAATCCTGCTATGTTCCAAAATCAACCTGCACCGGTTGGGTAATGATTCAATGGCACCGGCGATTATCCTTTCAAGTTCGTCGGCCTCTATACGAAGTATAAAGGATTGATCGATATCGGAGCTTAGTACCGAAAGTGCTTTCCGGCCTTTTTCAGACAGCTCTTTTTGTTTTATCAGATTAATGCATGTATTGTAGGTTGACCTGAACAGATATGGTTTTAATGCAATTTTGATTTTGACAGTTTGTCTTTTCTCCCAAAGATTTATAAAAACAGTCTGGACTGCATCGTCGGCTAACTGTGTGTCATTCAGGATGGTTCCGGCATACCGACATAATCCTGTGTAATAACTTCTGAACAGGATTTCAAAGGCATGCTGATCGTTTTTTTTGATCCCTTGTAGTATTTCTTTTTCTGATTGTTTCAAAAACTGATGCTGTTAATGATATGACAAGAAATTACCTTTTCCTGAGTGAAATTTAATATTAATTAAGGCTTTGACTTGCATTTATGAATGTTTTAATCATTTCCAGAAAAATTATCCTCCTTTACGTTTAACCTGATATCCATCGCTTTCCAAAATGGCAATAACTTTGGTTCTCATATCACCCTGGATAAGGATCTCACCATCTTTAACCGATCCCCCGACCCCACATTTAGCTTTTAGTAATTTGCCTAAATCCTTAAGGTCATCGGATGTTCCGGTAAATCCTTCAACAAGAGTAACAGCCTTTCCTTTTCTCTGTTTTTTGTCTAACGAGACATACAATTTTTGTTGGGCAGGATGTAATGTTTCCTCCTCGGTTTTTTCGTCGGTTTCATAATCGAAATCAGGATTTGTTGAGTATACAACATTGATCCTGTTTTTGTTTTTTTTAACCATTCTATTTTGATTGTTATTTTAATCTTTGGGTTATTACTATCTGTTTTCAGCTATTATTTGGTCCTCAGATTATATCTTCGAGCAGATTCATTTTCTGATCCTGGATTGTTTCTCGTTTCATTACCACGCCAATGTTTTTTTGGCTATCGATTTTTATGATTAAAGGATCGATAAACTGAATGTGCCTGACGAATTCATCTTCATAACAGGCTTTTTCATTTTGTAGGAAATCAAGGTCGTAATGGCCATCGTTGATATATGGGTTGATGGTAAAATATCCAACCTTAAACGAGGTAAGGTTTTGAAAAAAATGGGTTCCCTGACTCGGATCGATCCGGTAATTTTCGAGGCCCGATTCAACAATTAGCCGGGCTGCCGAAATCTGAGACCATCTGACCGGGATCCCCAGCCAGGGATCGCTCGAGCCCCATCGGCCCGGCCCCACAAGGATATAATTTTTATTCTGTGCAAGGAATTTTTCATTTAAGTTTCCGATTAAATCAACAATTTCACGGGTACGGGATGGATTAAAGCTATCGGGTTTTACATACACGAAATCGAAAACATCTGATATAATGCCATTGCCTAAAACCGAATTCGATGTGATCACAGTATCAGATGGGTGAATTAACCTAAGGTCTTCGTCTATTTTTTCCTTATCATCAACAATCGGTCTGATTTGAAGAACATTGAATATTTTTGGTTCGCCTTCGGGCACATCGAGGTTTACAGCGAACTCAACCTCAACCGGGTTATTCATTTCTCGTTGGCTAACTTCAAGCAACGATGAGATTATTTCGGGCAGTGGAAAGGATCCATATTTCAGGATATTAGCAAAAGTAATTATTCGCTTTCCATCGTAATTTATTCCATCTCGAATAATATTATTCTGAAAATCGTAGGTGGAAGCAACAAATTTCAGGCTTTTATCTTTTTCGGCTTCTTTAATGCGCTGGAAATTGAGGTTTATTCCATCGTTAACAGAGATATTAAAATTTTTACAATCTAAATCGAGGGAATAGAATTTTTTTTGTGTTTCGCGTAAAGCCATATCAGCAGTCGAAAGTTGCAAAATCTTTTTTGGATATTTTGGCGAAAACCGAAGTGTGATATCTCCCTCGACAACATATTTTCCAAGGCCAAAAGCTATATTTACAATTCCATCCTCTGGTTTCTCAGGTTCGACAGGGTAGAAATTTACCGACCGTGCTACTCCCGAAAGAGTAGGATAGAACCGGTTATCATACTGTTTTCCTGTAACTTCCTGCAATACAATAGCCATTTTTTCTTCATCGATTACATTCGATGTTGCATTCATGTATGCTTTGCTTTCCTTGTAAAAAACCGAAGCATATACAGCTTTTATAGCATTGCTCAATAAAAGTGGCATGGAGCACTGATCAGGTTTTACGATGGGCACCATATAGGTTGAATATATTCCTGCAAAGGGCTGATAATGTGAATCCTCGAGTAAGCTTGAAGACCTGACTGCAATCGGGTTTTTTGTGCTCCGGATAAATGAAAATAAATCCTTATGGATTCTGACAGGTAGTTCGGCTTGTAAAAATTTCTCGAGTATTTCTTCGTCTGATAAATCCGACAATCCTATTTTATACAGGTTGTTTTCTTCCATAAATTCGTCGAAAACATCCGTACTTAGGACTACGGTTCGTGGGATCGTTACTACAACACCCGGGAATTTATCCAAAAGCCAGTTGTGTTTTATTACCGAGTCGACAAATGCAAGGCCCCTTGCCTTTCCTCCAATTGATCCTTCGCCAATGCGGGAAAAAATTTGGTATTCATCATATCGTTCACGATAGAATTTAGAGATGATCCCCCGCCCTTTATTGGTCCTGAAATTGGCAATGGTATCATGAATAAAGCTACGAATCTGATCGATGTTGTCGAAATCGGCAGGGCCCAGGTATTTAAAAATTTCTGCTATTGGAAACAATGCCCGTGCATTCAGCCATTTCGAAAAATGGTTTCTTTCGAAGTGATATCGTAACGTGGAATCCGGAATTTGATAGATTACTTCCTGCAGCGATTTCAGATCGGATGCAGTGGCAATTACTTTAAGTGTTTCAGGATTAATAAATTTGAAATCGCCAAAAGCAAAAAACTCGGTTATAAAGTTTCGGAGTTGAATTGAAAGAGATTTCGACTGTTTATGAATGAAACC
>CAYLZH010000257.1:0-6929 GCA_964388245.1 uncultured Bacteroidales bacterium | reverse complement strand
CCGGTGGTATTCTGGAAGCGTTCGGAAAACTTTTCCCCGACAATATGAAATTGTATTTATACCCGACCAGGGATTGTGAAAATGGCCAGATTAAAACTTCTGCAAACATTAAAGTACCGGCAAAGATTGAATATCTTTATAAACATTTATTGCACAACAGAAAGATTCTTGACGTACCAAACGTAAAAAAAGAAAGGCTTCATATCAGGTCGGAAAATATTATTGAAGGAATATGTAACCGGCAGCAGGATTGGGAGGAGCAGGTTCCGAATTACATATCAAAAAATATTAAATCGAAAAAACTTTTCGGATGTGAATAATTCATCTTCCGATTATAGTTTGCTGTATAAGATGGCAAAATAAATTCAAATATAGTCAACAAACCTATTTGAGAATTACCAACTTTTCAAGTTTTTCTATCGTGTTACCTGATTCATTTCGCAGGCTTGCTTTGTAGAAGTAAACTCCCCGTCCAATCTTATTTCCAAAATCATCAAGGCCATCCCATTCGATGGGTCCAAGGCGAAATCCATCGGAGAATAATGAGGCATCGATAGTTTTTACAAGGCGGCCGGATACTGTAAAAATCTGTATCATAACATCAAGTTGCGTGCTTGATTGGTTATGCTCGAAATAGAAAGCTGTATTGTTGGTAAATGGATTTGGATAATTAAAAAGATGCCTGATTGCAATATCTGCCGATCCGGCAACAATGAATTCGATTGAGTCCGTGCCTGAGTTGTTACTTACATCCCATACTTTGAGCTTGATAGAGTGTTCCCCTTCGTCTAAGCTGGTAAAAGGATACTCGATCCTGCCACTTTGATAACTGTCGAGGTCGGCTTCGTAATAGTCGTTAAGGTTATAAGAAGCACTATGATTGCCATCAAGTACTGCAACAATATCGTGTCCAATGCCATTCCCAACAGTATTAATTCCTGTCGAATCGTTGACAAAGGCGAGTAAACGAGGATTTTCATTTGTTATGCCCCCGTTTATAAATGATTCATCGTTCATGAAAATCGATATTTCTGGTCCTGTGTTGTCGAACGATGTTTGGTTTATACTGCCCCCTATATATATTTTGTTTGACGAACCGGAGGCATCTACAGTTTCGTTATGTGCATAATAGCTCAGTTTTCCAAAACCAAAATCATAACTTATATCTTTTGGTACTATAAAACTAAATGTAAAGTGTCCGTTGATTATGCTGGCCTTTCCACGGTACAGTATATTTGTTTGTGAAGTATAGTTCAATGGGTTGTTACCTTCGTTGCCAAGGGTAGCAAGATACCTTGCTTTGTCGTATACCTTTGGATAGACAACACCATTAAAATCTTCGATAATGTTTCCGCTTTGATCTGCAATATGTCCGGAAATTGTAACATAGCTTAGCGCTTTTAATGTATCGGTCGATTCAGTGATTGGGACTCCATTAATTTCGGTAGTTACTATTTCATGTTTTGGATAGGCAAGTTTCAGTGCCGGATCGCCAAGGATAGCAAACTTTTTTTTGTTTACATTGGCCATTGATCCGGTATTGTTTTTTGCCAGCATTAACAAATCACCAAGACGATAGTATTCGCCATTGGTCTTACGGAATACTTCCTCGTAAAAATTATAGGATAGAGAACTTGGATAAACCGGACGGGTTGTAGTTACAAGGCCTATACCTCCACCTTTAGAATTAAGGAAAATAAGCTCACCACCCGATGTACGGCCATAGTCGTCGAAACGGCTAAACTCACAGGTTGCGGTCATAAACAACGGAAGTTTCTCAAAATTACTCCAGCTAAGAATATCGCTTATTACGATTACCTGTTCGTGTGTAAGGCCGAGTTCGTTTCCGTGTCCGGTATAATTCACGACCAGGGCTCCGTTTTTCATCCGGTTTTCAATGGCGAGCTCAGCGTCAGGGTATCGTTGACCCGATGCAGTTTGAAATTGTGGATAAGCATCAAGATATATTTTATCGAAATTGATACTTGGATTTACTTCGGCCAGATAATTACATATTTCTTCGGCGGTCGACATATGCTGTACCGAAAATTCATTATCAGAGTCGTCACCTATAAAACACATGATGTTTCGCCAGTCGCCAAAAGTAGAAGGCGATGTATAACTCTTAATTTTATCAATTGCCATTTGGGCCTGAGATTCGGATGACACCGGCAGACGGCCTATACCGATATCTACCGATCCAGTATCGGGGCTTTCAGTCGGATCGAGAAAACCGAAGAAATCGTCGGTAACATAAGAGCTGATAGGATGAAGGGAGTTACTCGATTGATAGGTAAGAATAAAATTGGAATTGCCTTGTTTGTCCGATTTATTGTCGTAAGAGCCATCACCGAAAAATAACATATATCCCGTCATTTCTTCTTCATTTGTTGCCCGTTCGTAAAACATCCGGGCCATGTTTCGAATTGCTGATACATCAGGGGCGCCTGACGAGAATTCGTTATAAACTTCCTGTACTTTTACCACCAGAACATCCATCTTGTCAATTTCGCGATGGATATCAGCAAGCTGTTCAGCATAAGGTTGAAAAATTTCTGGTGTAACTATAATAAAATCTGGGATTGGTGCTCCATGAATATCCTGGTTTACGACCTCTTCGTATGAGTTGATTGATAAAAACGACGAGCCATCGAATGCGAAAAATTCTCGCAACTCTTCAGTTTCAAGGGTGAAATTTATTTCTGATCCACTGGAAGTTACCTTAATATCCTTAACATTTACAATGTCGCTTACATCCCATATTTTTACAGATGAACCTGCCCCTGAGAGGACAAATTTTGCTGTCTGACCTGGACCTGTAGAGCTGGTATCACGAAAATGCATCATATGCCCGTTCATTTTTAGTTCACGCAAGGCATTCAGTGTCATGTAATTTAGCCAACCCTTGGCTGAAGAATTGGGTTTGGAATACATAACATTTAAGGTAAATGATGAACTGTTGACAAAAAATTCATCGAACGATGATGAACCAAAAGCATAGGAATAATCAGGATCGATAGTAATCTTGCTTATATTTTCGACAGCAGAAACCTGATTACCGCTTTCATAAATATAAAAATCGGAATTTTGGGTTGATCTTGCAATGGCTGAAATCAGGAATTTTACCGGTGATCCGGTAACTATATTCGGAAAATTAAAGGTGAAATCCATATCATCGACAATCCCAAACTCTTCGCCATACCAATTCCTGCCTGATTTAATCAGGTTTGTATCCTCTTTTTCGTGGTATAGAAAATCGTTGAATTTTGTTACAGTGTGCAAAGCTGTACCACTAATCTGGTTTTCAGTTTCTACGGTTCTGCCGATTCCCACATTATCAGTCAGAAAATAATAACTGAAATCGGAATACTTATGCAATTCGTGCCTGAACATTTTATACTGATTATCATAATTCCATTTTGTAGGGCCTTTTGCATAAAACATAATATAATCATTGGTACGGATAATTGCCATTTCACTCAGATCATCGTAAGCAGGATCGGCATTTCGAAGGGGCAACATACCGGCTTCATTCCCGAACATCTTAACCTGAAGTGGGTTATTGAATCCCATGCTATTTAATTCAGAAGCAGATATTTTATAAATCCCATCCTCATTTAAAGCGATTTTTACCCAATTTCCTGTTCTTAAAACAGAGTTTGTGACATAATTTCGAACATTAGCCGAAGAACGGTAGCTCGATTGTGTTTCATATGTAACTGTGAATGAAACAAGGCGTTCGATAGTTCCTGTTTGGGGATTCTTTCGTATCGGAATAAGTGAGTAATTCAGATAATGTCTTTTCTTTTGAATTTGTATCGAGGCCTCGATTGATATCTCATCCGGGAGGTTGTCAGGTAAGCGAATATCGGTAATTTCATCCTGAGGGATATTCTCATAAGCTGCATCAATAATCCGTGCTTTAGGATTAGTGCCTTTAATTTCGAGCGGAATTGTTTCCGCATAAACAGGCAACATAAGTGAATCGGAACTGTATTCAACTCCTTTAAAGTTCAGAAGTTTATAAACAGTTTGATTGATTTGGGCCTTCTGTGGCTTTTTCCATTCAATTGACCGGTCTATCGTGTTTTGTCCTGCTAAAGAACCATAGATCAGAACAGTTAGTAATACAGTAAGTGAAAAGCGAAACCTCATATCGAAACAAAAGTTTTAGTCCTATACAAAAAATTAACAGTTAAACGCACAACAGGGTTTTTAATTGTATCGAATTTTATTGCTTAAAAATGGCTGACCTTTACCTGAAATTTGTAAATGCATGATGGGAATTTTTTTAATGTGCATTTCGCAAATTCGCTTTATTAGCCATTTCAAAGCATCTGTGTAGGCTATTTCAAACTAACAAGCTTTTCAATTTTCTCGACAACAAATCCCTGTTCCGTAATTATTTTCAGCCGGTAAAAATAAACCGATCTTCCTAATTTATTGCCAAATTCATCGAGGCCATCCCAAAAAATCGCATTACTTAAACTATTATCGCAAATCATACTGCTTTCGAGATGCCTGATTATTCTGCCCGAAACTGTGTAAATGTCAACCGAAACATCCATTTGAATACCCTCAAGATTATGTTCAAAATAAAAGGATGTGTTCTGCGTAAATGGATTCGGATAATTAAAAACATGTTTTATTTCGGGGACTATGGTAGTGCTTACTTCAAAATCAATTTTTTCTTCGGTTGGATTATTTGCAATATCCCATGCCTTAAGATTAATGCTGTGAGAACCAAGCGATAAAGGGCCGATGTCGAAATCGATCCTGCCCGTCTGATAGTTATCAATACCAGCTTTGTAGTATGAATTCAGGTTTATCGGATCAGAATCTTTTGTATCGATCCAGGCAGTGATATTGCGACCAATCGTATGTCCGGTTGTATTAATCCCACTTGAATCGCTGAGTAAAACAATTAGTGTAAATGATGGACCGACCTGGTTCCCGCTAACAAAATTTAAATCATCTAAGAATATTTTAATTTCCGGGCCATCGTAATCGTTTAATGTTTCGTGTTTACTGCCGGTAATTAGAAATTCATTAAAATAGCCTCCTGCATCGTTATTGCCATTTACACTGTCGTTGGCGAAAAAACTCATTTTACCATAGCCTACATTTTGGTTAATATCAGCAGGTATCATAAAATTAATTACCCATTTCCCATTCGAAACACTTGCCTTTCCATTGAATAATACATTCTCGAACTGATTAAATTTTGCTGGTAAGCTTTCGTTTTCTCCCAAGGTTCGAATTTCGACCGGTTGATCGAAAATCTGTGCGTCTAATACACCATTATAATCTTGCTGAAGAATACCCTGATCCGATTCAATCCACCCCATGATCTTTATTTTCGAAAAAGAGAAAAAAGTATCGGTAATGTTGTCAATTGTATGATTGTTTATTGTGCTTACAACAATATTATTTAGAGGCATTGCAATTTTTGCCGCCGGATCGCCAAGCAGGGTGAAATTACGTTTATTATTGCCCTGGCCCGATGCAATTTTAGTTTTCATCATTATGTCCCCAAGGCGTTTCCCTTCACCATTTTGCTCGAAGACATACTTGTAAAAATTCTTGTTAAGGATGAAATTTGGAGTTGAATATACCAATCGTGTTGTTGTAAAAAGTGCTGCACCTCCTCCTTTGGGATTCAGAATTATTAATTCTCCTGCCGAAGTACGCCTGGTATCATCGAACCTGGAAAATTCGCAAGTAGCAGTCATGAAAATCGTTGGCTTATTGTAGTTGTTCCAATTAATAATATCGCTAATGCTGATTACGTTGGAGCTGCCCAGCCCCAGTTCACTACCATGCCCGGTATAATTTATAATGAGCCTTCCATTTAAGATCTCCCGGTTTATTTCCTCTTTTGCCAGAAGATTCACCGAATTATTCTCGTATGGATATGCATCGAAATATATTTTTCGGATATTGAATTGTGGATATGCCGTATCGATATATCCTGTTAAATTCTCAGCCTGGTCAAGATGAATATTATAATTTCCCTCATCGGCAATAAAAAGCAGGTCTTGCTGCCAACCGCCATGATAATGATTCTCATGATAATCGATAATTTTTTGGACAACAGTTGCAGCTTCGTTTACAGAGGATACAGGTAACCGGCCTACGCCAAGATCAAGTAATCCTGATGCGCCTCCTTCATTATTGTCCATTAAACCATAGAAATCATCAGTAATAAACGATTCGGTGGGCAAAAGCGAATTTGCCGACTGATATCCGGGAATAAGTTTATGATGGTCGAAAAAACCAGGACGCATATCATAAGATCCATCGCCAAACAGCAGGACATATTGCAATTGTAAGGAGTCAGTGTTGGTTTTATACAGATATCGGATAAAATTTCTGATTGCAGAAACATCAGGCGCGCCGGTCGAAAATTCATTGTAAATTACCTGAGGTGTAACAACCTGAACCTGCATGGCTTGATTCTGGTGGAAATCAGCCAGTTTGTTTGCCTGGTCGAGATATGCTTTTGGTGTTACTATCAGTAGTTCACAACCGGAGGAAGCCTGAAGATTTTGATTGTCAATCGGCCCGATCAATTCAGGATGTAAAATATCATCTGAACCGGGATTGAAAACTACAAAAGTTCTCAATGAATCAGTCTGTACAACAAAATTAAGATCTGTGCCTGTTAATTCGTAATCAATCTCCCTGACATCCTGATGATCAGTAATATCCCAAAGGATCAATTCCGGACCAGCATCCTGCAAGTGAAATTGTGCTATGTTTCCATTTGCTACTGATTGTACATCTTTAAAGAAAAAGATGTCAGAATAGATTTTTAGCTTCCGTCGGAATTGGATTGTCATGTAATCGAGCCATGCCTCTGAATAACTATTCAGTTTATTATAAGTCAACGAAACAGAAATAGTATCACCTACAGGGATAAATTCAGC
>CAYLZH010000256.1:0-6951 GCA_964388245.1 uncultured Bacteroidales bacterium | reverse complement strand
GACATCCACCTCTCGTTCGATTCCGCCAAGCACGCCGCGACGCTGCCCCCGCCGGGCTTCGAGCGCGCCTCGATCCGGTTGATTTAAAAATATCGAATCCACCCAGGCCGGACCAGCCGTCGGAGCTGAAATACAGCACGTTATTTTTTTCATTATAAAATGGGCTCACTTCGTTTGCTGCAGTGTTTATCATATTTCCTGCATTTTTGACTTCTGACCAGGTATCTTTTCTCTTGTCGTAAACACTATACCAGATATCGTTTGAGCCCTTGCCATTGGGCCTGTTACTTACAAAATAAAGAACTTCCCGTGACTTATTTCGTGGATCAGGTCCAACAGCGGGTTGTGTCGATGTAAACCCGGGTATATTTATGTCTTTTCTTAGTTTCTTAGGAGTTGTCCAATTTTTGCCAATTCGTTTGCTCAGAAAGATTGCACATGTTAGCTCTTTATCGATTGAATACCTGCACCTTGTAAAATAGAATCGGTTTTTATCATGAGAGTAACACCCATTTCCGGTAATTGACGAAGAAGAATTAAACGGGCCTTCGAATTCTATCCCTCCAAACCAATTTCCGGCCTGTTTACGTGCTAAATAGAATTTCTTTTGAGGCAAACCAAAACTCGTAGACACAAATGAATCAGTACGAAATGATGCATACAATAATGTTGAGTCATCGACCGGCCAGGGCGAAAATTCCGAGTATACCTTGTTAACACTGGTATCAATGTGTTCAATATAGATTTTTAGCGGATTATTAATAATGCTATCGGCTTGTAAACATCCCTGTATCTCCGCCTCAAGTTGTTTCTTAATTGTTCTGGCCTTTACAGGTGCAGATGTTTCAAATCTCCTGAATCCTTTGATTGCTGCTTCATAGGCCCCTGTCATTTTTCGCATCCGGGCTTCATGAAAGCATGCCAAATCATACTGTGAGGTATCAAGTTCGAACGCTTTTCTGTAATAGGTGGCAGCTTTAAAGTAATCGCGTGTTTCTTCCAGCAGTTCAGCAAGATAATATGCCATCTCGGCATCTTTTGGTTTTTTCTTACAGTATGCGTCGAATTTCCCGATTGCTCCGTAAATGTCGCCCGAGGCCTTTAGGTCAAATCCATTTGCTTTAAGCAACGCCGGTACATTTTGCGAATATCCGTGTGAGAAAGAAAGATTTACAAGCAATAAAAACAAGAGAATTTTGGGGAAGCTATTTGTTGTCATTTTTTGAATTGAAAGGATTAATTACAAATTACTGTCTGAAACAAGGTACTGTTGCCGGATTAATTTTTCGTCCCATCGAAGTATAGACCAATGAAACTTCGAAAGCACCTCTATTATAAGTTGCCTCCTGAAGTTCGGAAATATTAATGTCGTAACTAAGTCCAATCCGGAATTGAAACAGCTTGGCTCCAATCGAGGCTATTAATGCATCTGTGTTTCGACTAATTCCCGTTCGAATAAAAACTCCGGTATACAATGTATGAAGCCGGTGCTTGTTTTGTGGAACATCAATTTCCAGATTACTTCCAATCAGGAGGTTATTTGCTTTTGACATATGATTATAAAAAACCATTGGTTCAAGAGCAAACTTTTCGATCAGGTTAAATTTTAATATAAAATGCGTTTTAAAGGCCATATCAAGCGCTTCATAGTCAATAAAACTTATATCAGGTCGATTAATATGAAACAGGGCCGCACCAAATTCAGTATTGTATTTTCCGATTAAAGTTTTATAAACCAACCCAGCATTTATTACAGCATAAGTATTTGTTTCATTGATGTTAGGTTCGTTGTATGAAAGCGTAGGATCGAAACCTCCTATTTCATGATTATATTGACTGGGTACAGTTGCACCATTTAGATTATATCCCAAATTAAAGCCACCAGCCTGAAGACCAAGTCGTAATATTCCACTGCGGATATAAAACTGACCGGCACCTGATATAAGCAATCCTGTTTTATGAAGACCAATAACACCTGATTTGTCATCAAGCAAATAAATACCTCCATAAAACTTAGAATTACCTAACATAATTGCTTTATCAAACGAAAAGGAAATAGTATTATAAGCCGGGCCTATAGCTTTCCATTGCGTTCGAAAACTATGGCTAAAACGCCATGAACCATAGAAATTGCCAGTGTTTGCCGGATTAAAGATAAGATTGTTTGATGTTGCCTGCGAAAAATGAACATCCTGTCCAAAACCACCGGTCGCAGCAAAAAGTATGAAAAAACAAATTATGAGAAAAGGTTTCATAGGTATGATTTTGTATCAAATATAACGAATTTTAAGAATCATCACGTCAACAATGACAATTTGCAAACGCCAAAAGTTGCTTAATTCGAACTCTAAAATTAACCTTTTCTAAAAAATTGACTATAACGGGAAGAAATTGTTGTAATAGTTTACAGGTTACTTTACCTGAAAGTTCAATAATTCCTCATCCTCGATAAAAGCAATCAACCTGTCTCCAATTTGTACCGGACCTACACCGGCAGGTGTTCCTGTAAACAACAGATCGCCCATTTTAAGTGTCATAAACCTCGATACATAAGCAATCAATTTATCAATCGAAAAAATCATATCGCGTGTATTACCCTGCTGGACAACTTCTCCGTTTTTTAATAAAGTAAATTTGATGTTGTTGACATCAATGAACTGTGATTTTGAAACAAAGCTGCCGATTGGTGCCGAATTATCAAAGGCTTTTGCAACTTCCCAGGGAAGCCCCCTGGTCTTACATTCTTTTTGAAGGTCGCGGGCAGTAAAGTCAATACCTATGCCTATTTCATCGTAATACCGTTGTGCAAATTTTTCAGCAATATTCTTTCCTACCCGATTAATTTGAACTACAATTTCACACTCATAATGAATATCTTCTGAAAAATCAGGATAAAAAAAAGGTTTATTGTTCTTTACCAGGGCTGTATCAGGTTTAAGAAAGAAAACCGGTTTTTCCGGTACAGGATTATTCAATTCTTTAGCATGGTCGATATAATTCCTGCCAATGGCTATGATTTTCATTTTCGATTGATTTTAAATGTTGAAAACCGGCAATGGGTAGTAATACGCTGTGAGCATGATCCATTTATGAAGGAATATTCAAGTATTTTAAAATACCTGATCCCTCCGGTTAAATTATGATTATAACTTTTAAAATGCTTTAAATCCAATAATTTCCCGTACCTCCCTTATAGTTTTTGAAGCACTTTCGCGGGCTTTCTCGGCACCTAATTTTGCAACTCGCCGCAGGTATGCATCATTGTTTTTAATATCTTCGATTCGCTCCCTTATGGGCGTTACAAACTGACAAATATCTTCGGCAAGTTGCTTTTTTAAATCACCGTATCGAATGGAGCAGTTGGCATAATCATCTTTAAATTTATCAATAGCTTCCTGATCGGATACTACTTCCATTAGAGTAAAAAGATTTTGAACCGGTTCGCTAATGGGAGAATTTGGTTCGGTTGGACCGCTATCAGTGACAGCACGCATAACTTTCTTTTTAATGTCCTTATCGGTATCGCAAAGAAAAATGCCATTTCCTTCCGATTTTCCCATTTTACCTGTTCCGTCGAGTCCGGGAATTTTTATTAATTCATTGCCAAAATTATAAGCTTGTGGCTCTGTGAAATAATCGACCTTGTACATGTGATTGAAGCGTTTGGCAAATTTCTTTGCCATTTCAAGGTTTTGTTCCTGATCTTTGCCAACAGGCACCTTGCTTGCATTATGAATAATAATGTCGGCGGCCATAAGCACAGGATATGTCAACAATCCGGCATTCACATTGTCGGGTTGCTTTCTCACCTTATCCTTAAATGATGTTGTTCGCTCGAGTTCTCCAACATAGGCATTCATGTTCAGCAGAAGATATAATTCGGCAACCTCGGGAAGATCGCTTTGAACATATACTGTTGCAATTTCAGGATCGATTCCGGAAGCAAGATATTCAGCCAATACCTGCTTTACAGCTCCATGCAAATCGCCAGGCGTTGGGTGTGTAGTAAGCGAATGATAGTCAGCAATAAAAAAATAACAATTATGTTCGTGCTGCATCCTTATAAAATTCCTGAGAGCACCAAAATAATTTCCCAAATGTAAATTTCCCGTCGACCGGATACCACTAAGTACTGTTTCCATTTTAGTAATATACTTTATAATTGCACGTTAAAACCAAATATTATGATATGTCAAATTGTCTATATTTGTCATATATATTTGCTGCAAAGATAGCTATTTTCAAATGACTATTTTTTGGCTGCTATATTTTTGAAATTGTTCTTTTATAAAGTATAAACGAACCGTGAAACCAAACGATAGGTATAATGTTTATAAGTAAACGTAGAATCAAATGGATATTTGGGATGAAATAAAGATATCGTTTCACAAGGGAAGTAATTTGGTAAAGCTTATCTACGTAAACCTTGCTGTTTTTTTGCTGATTATCCTTGTCAGGGTTTTTGTGTTTTTGTTGAATATAAATGAAAATGACTTTTCATTGGTTTACTGGTTAGCAGTACCTTCATCATTGAGTAAACTGATATTCAGACCGTGGACAATTTTTACCTATATGTTCCTACACGAAAAGTTCTGGCATATTTTGTTCAACATGCTCTGGCTTTTTTGGTTTGGACGTATATTTCTGATTTTTCTGAGTCAGAAGCAATTGGTCAATGTTTACCTGCTTGGCGGACTAATGGGGGCAGCGTTTTATATTCTTGCTTACAACATTTTTCCTGCTTTTTCCGATGCTTTAAATGAATCATCTGCAATAGGGGCTTCAGCTTCGGTTATGGCAGTTGTTTTCGGGGCAGTTACAATTTCTCCAAATTATACCATTCAACTTCTTTTTTTGGGCCCTGTGAAAATAAAATGGATAGCCGGTGTATTTATAATTATGGACCTGATGCAAATTCCACTGGGTAATGCCGGCGGACATATTGCTCATTTAGGAGGAGCTTTTCTTGGTTTTTATTATGTTTCTCAGTATCAAAAAGGAAAGGAAATTGCTCAATGGTTCAGTCGCTGGATGGACAGCCTGTTTTCATTTTTAACTAAAAAGAAGAAATTAAAAGTAACACATAAGAAACCTGTAACTGACTTAGAGTATAATTCACAAAAGGCTCAAAAACAGGCACGTGTTGATCAAATTCTTGATAAAATTTCAAAATCGGGTTATGATAGTTTAAACCAGGAGGAAAAGGATATTTTGTTTAATATGAGTAATAAAGAATAATCACCTTGAAGAAATTTATATACAAGCTACTGATTGTCATTAATTTTATTGCAATTATACCACTTCTGATTTCGTACCTCTCGGCTTATGTCAGTCCTGCTAAAATATCTACGATTGCGTTGTTTGGCCTGGGATATCCATACTTTTTAGTGGTGAATCTGGTATTTATTCTTTATTGGCTTTATCGTAAACGATGGGCATTTTTATTTTCACTGGTTGCTCTACTTATCGGGTGGAATTTCGCAGGTCGCATTTTCCAGATTAATATCAATAACGAACAAAAAATATCAGGCGAAGAATTTAGTTTGTTTTGCTACAATGTAAGATATTTCGATAAGTACCATTGGTCGAACCATGAAGAAACTGCCACAAAAATGGTAAACCTGATTAATGAAAAACAGGCTGATATTGTTTGTCTTCAGGAAATTGCCAGCAATAGTCGTCTGGGCATGAGGCAACATCCACAGATGAAAAAGCTGACAGGCAATAAACATGTTCATGTAGACTATGCGAGGATAAGGTCGGTGCACAAAACAAACGGAATTGCGACCTTGTCGAGGTTTCCGATTGTTGGAAAAGGTGTAATTCAATTCGACGGATCGACAAACGTAGCAATTTATTCTGATTTGAAAATTAATACAGAGATAGTCAGGATATATAATCTGCACCTGCAATCCGTAAAACTCGATCCACGCGAATATACCCTACTCGATTCATTAACAACAGGCAATCAGGAGAAAAAATTACAAGAAGCGGAGTATATCCTTGCCCAACTGGTTGAAGCATATAAAGTCCGGGCAGGTCAGGCCGACCTGGTGGCATCTCACATTGAATCTTCACCTTATCCGGTTATTGTCTGTGGCGACTTCAATGACTCACCTGTCTCGTACGCCTATCAGACCATCAGTGATAACTTGATCGATGCTTTTATCGAATCCGGATCAGGCACATCAAACACCTATAATGGTAAATTTCCATCGTTCAGGATCGATTTTATTTTACACTCCGACCGCATTCACTCTTTTGACTATAACCGGAAAAAGGTAAAGCTTAGCGATCATTATCCAATAGCTTGCAAAATGGTTCTGATGCCTTAGTCATAGAGAATTATATAACGGTTTTTTTATCTGTCCTTTTAAGAAACAGTACTAACAGCATCTTTACTAAGCTACCTTATACATAAAAGCGTAACTGGCTCATATTCTATCTTTTATGTATTCTTCCTAAAAGGAACAAGCCCGCTTGTAGGAGGACTGAATAATTCATGAAAATCAAAAACATGTATTAGAAATACTCAGTATCACCAAAGTAAAAAGAATAAGTAATAATTATATTTGATTTTCACTAAAAGTACGTTTCTTATTGCCCTGCCCTTTGTTACAAAGCCATTGCAGTATAAGCATACATCGGCTGACTTTGACGCCTCGTGCAGAACAAAAATAAACGCATGAATTAATCAGGCCATACAATGAACCTAAAAGAAAATCCCGGCTGCCGAAACAACACGGGATTTTCAATCATGTATTAACATGAAGCTTTATCTTATAACCTGCACAGCCTTATTAAGTGTCTGTCCATTTGTTTCCAACCTGATAAAGTAGTTTCCAACGCTCAGTTCATCTGCATTGAACTGGATTTCGTGCTTACCGGCAGGGTATTCACGGTTTTCAATTATCATCAGGCGTTCGCCGATGGTGTTGTACAGTTCGATGC
>CAYLZH010000255.1:2570-6994 GCA_964388245.1 uncultured Bacteroidales bacterium | reverse complement strand
ATTTTATGAAATCAAACAATTACAGTACTTTTGGAACTGCGAAACTTGAGTTACTAAAATCCAGTCAATCGAAAACAAGATTGGACAGGTCGAGAAATAAATCTCAAAACTTCCGGCAAATAAACTACTAAGGAAATATGATCAATCACAACACCAATTCAAATTATCAATGAGTCAACAACTCACAATAGAAAACCGAAAAACGCAATTAAGAAAAATATTTATTGGGATATTTATTTGCGTATCTGTGTTTTTTTGGCAGACAATTCATGCGCAAAACGCTTTGTCACAAATTCATATCAATGTTGATGTTAATAAGTTAAATTTTGGTGACTATTGTAAATCGAAGGTGAGCTATTTCAATCCCGATGGAATTATTCAGTTTAAAGACAGCCCGACAAAAATTAAATACCGTGGTAATGCGAGTGCTCACTACGGCAAAAAGAACTTCACAATAAAATTTATCGATTCAAAGTGTTTTAGTGGAAATTGTCACAAGCATTGGAAACTTAATGCTGAATACATCGATAAAACCTTTCTGAGAAATAAGTTGAGTTACGACCTGTTCCGCCTGCTTTCGCCCGGAAATTATGCTCCTCACATTCATTTCAGCGAAGTATATCTGAATGGCAGGTATAATGGTTTATATGCTGTAACAGAAAGAATCGATGAGGATCGGTTAAAACTCAACAAGTCTGACACAAATTGTGTAATTTTTAAAGAACCACCAATTTCGACTCCTCCCGAACAACACCAGAAAAAATATCTTAGCCTGAATAAGTTTAGCCATTATGCTGAATTTTATAAAAGCTTCTCCGAAAAGGCATTCAAAAATCTGATTGAGGAACTCTATTATAACCAGCGATTTCCTGATGTTTCGGATCGTGATAAAAGCTATCTGATCCATCAGATTACAGAATTTATTTATAACTCAAGCGATGAAGATTTTTCGGACGAAGCAATATTTTCAAGTTATTTCAATCTTAAAAATATTATCGACTGGCACCTGCTTTTGCTAATTACTAATAATTCCGATGGCCTTGTCAAGAATTTTTATCTATATCGAATGTCGGAGATGGAGCCATTCTATTTTTGCCCATGGGATTATGACCATAGTTATGGACGCGATGGTGACGGTGAACTGAACCAGAATTCTTTTCTGGATATTTCACGCATGAGATTATTGGTTCGATTGCTCGAAACAAATGCCTTTAATTACCGGCAAAAACTTTTCGATAGGTTTCAGTCATTAAAAAAAGAAGACATTCTTACGGCATACAACATTCACAATATAATTGATAATGATGTGTTTTCAATTGAAGAGAGCATCCATAGAAACGAAAATCGCTGGCCGGTCGACAGCATCAATCATTTTACGAACTGTGATTTTTATTCTGAAGTGGCCCTGATGAAAAAATGGATCGGAATACGACTAATAGTTGTTGAAAACTACTTGACTGAAATAAATGACACATCGGTGAAGGTTCGAAAAATAAACCGTAAATATTTAAAAGAAAATACCATCAGTAAGATTGTGCTAAAATACTCGTTATGATATATTGAATCTCCCTTTCTTGTATTAGAATTCACTTTGGCAAGAATATTTATATCCTTGTCTATTTCACTTTCGCCCAAAGCTACTCCCGGTAATTCTCCCGATCCGGTGGAACACAATCATCTACCGAATCAATGTGCTCAGTAGTATAGATCATGCCATCAAGAAATTCGGGAGCCCGGTTCATACTTTCACCTATGTTTATTAGAACCGATTCTCCATACTTGAAAATACCATGTTTCAGGCCTTCGAAGAATCCTCCGACTGCAATGGTTGAGGCAAGTCCGATTTTTACTCCTTTTTCGAATGCAATAAGCCTTGCAATATCAATGGCCAGATCTTCATCGAATGTGATAATCTCACCCTCACTTTTATGTACCAGATTGGCAATAATAGGAAATGTAGCCGGATTACCTGTGGCAAGTGTAGGTACTTTGGTCACAGGATCGTTATAAATTGGATAATCTTTTAACCAACCCTCCGGAAATAATATAACCTTTGGGTGTTTCGCTTTTACCTTAATCTTAATTTGCTTAAAACTAATTTACAGCCACCGGTACCTGCATGCCATGATGGAATATCCAGGCTATAACAATGGCAACGGGAATAATAAATACAAACAAGGCAATCATATAAAGCAGTACCATCTTTCCAAATTTTGCTTCAGCCAGTTTCTTAAAATCAGTAATGATTCCGATACTCAAAAAGGTAAGCATAAAGAATAATTTCCGCATCCCTTTTTCAACTGGAACGGCACCAACCTCTGCCGAATCACCCATTTCAGGATTCCAGAAAAGGATTGCGAGATAAAGGAACCAAGCCAGGAAATATCCGATAACAAACTTAGGAAATCGATGCCAAATTTCACTTACCGGTACCCGTTCGCCCGGTGTTTTATCAATCCGGTAAATCCAGATCATTGCAAGCACAAATGCCCAAATTCCAATAAACATGTCGATCCAGATTTTGGTCATAATAGCACTGGTTGTAATAAAACCCTCTTCCCAAACCGTACCGTCCATATTCTGTTTTTTGTTTCGCATCATCTCGTCCATAATGGCTCCGGCGGCGGCATCTGCACCATCGGTTTTAATGGCCATCCCCATGGCTGCTCCAGCAACCACAGGTTGTTCGATCATTGTGGCAGTAAATGCCGGAGGGATTATCACCAGTTCGATTACAGCATAAACTACAACAAGAGCAGAAACCATGACAGGCACTAGTGGTTTGGCTCGAACAGCCCCGGCTGTGGCAACAGCAGCCGAAACTCCACAAATTGATATTCCGGAAGAAACAATTGCCGAGGTTTTTCGCGGGAATTTAAATATCTTTCTTGAAATAAGATAAACTCCGGGCCAAAAGATCAGATAGGCAACAATTGTAGCAGCCGCACCTGCAATAGCAAGATCGAAGATAAAATCGGTTGCTTCAAATGCCAGATATCCTACTTTAACGCCAAGAAAAACAATGGCTACCTTAATAAATAATTCAGGTTTGGCCGATGCACTTAAAAACGATGCCGTACGTTTAAAGAAATTTCCGATAAGTAAGCCAATAATAAGAGCTAAAATATATGCTCCGCCACCTCCAAGCGACAGAACAGTATCCAATCCATATTTTGCTTTATTGATCTGGTTTGCTGCAAAAAAAGCATGATTACCGATAATCCATATTAAATAGGTTAGAAAAAAGATTATGCTCCATGCTATGAGAAATTTTTTCTTATCCCACTTCATGAAATGTGCAGCAATTAAAAATGGTATTGTAAAACATAAATAGGAAATCAGCAATGAACCAAAAAATCCTGTTCCCTCATAAGCTTTCCCAAGCGGATTCAGCGCATCGAAAAAAGATTTTTCTCCGGTAAATCCTATCCATTTTGAAGGATAGGCTACCCATCCTACCAGATCGATGTTAAAAAGCGACATCAATCCCAAGAAAATAAAAAGAAATGCAATCCATACTGACCACCAGTCTTCGGTTGTTATCATTCCAGAATACCACTTTCGTTTTTCAAGATTTTCAGCCATAGACATAGAGTTAAGTGTTATTTATCGAAATATATTCGCAAACGCCTGTTAAAATAATGGTTTGAATATTGTCTGATCCACTCGGGAATGGTTTGATTGTCGAAACTCATAAAAATATCGGCATAATCAAATTCCGACTTAAAATGTGTTTGTTTAAATTTTTGATTTATTTCTTTATCTAACTGACGAAGCTCTTTTGCCGTAACCTGTACTCCATCACCTTTTGCAATCCAATGATAACCATTATGTGATATGCTTAGGTTTGCTTTTATACACCTGGATTTTGATTTCGAAAAACTCGCCATATATTGATTTTACTCTTTAAACAAAGTCTCAATTTAATTATTCGAAATCGGTTTAAATTGCATGAAGAATGTATTTGTTTACTAAATAGCCAAACAATCCAAGCGCAACAAAGGCAATCACAAACGACCACACAACAAGCTTCGTTTCAATAGGTTCCCATGGTTCAGGATTATCAAAGACATCAGCGGCGCCATTTTGATCATTAATTTGTCCAAGCATTCCATTATTTGTATTTCCAGATGCCATAGTTTTTTAATTTAATCAGATATCAGATTTTATAATCAACTTGAGTTACTTCATCCATATATGCCGGTGAAAATTATGACATATCGCCATCATGGTTTGAGCTTAGCTGCACATGCAGGCCACATTCGGTTTTATTCAAATGCTGCCACCTGCCACTTCGCTCGCCTTGTGCGAAATTTCCGGGTGCAGTACAAACATTTGGAGAACAGCCTATTGATGGGTAGCCAAATTTATACAGTGTGTGATACGGTACTTCATATTTATGCAAATAATTCCAGACATCATCC
>CAYLZH010000255.1:0-2560 GCA_964388245.1 uncultured Bacteroidales bacterium | reverse complement strand
ATTTCCAGTTAATTAAAGGATGGATTCGCACCATGCCCCATTCATCCATCATAAATACTTTATGATTAGCGCGGCTTGGTCCCTGATCTTTCCGAATACCTGATATCCAGTGAGTATATCCAGCTTCATTCATCACTCTTTTTTGAGGTTCGATTTTATTTATGCGGCAACAAAGGTCAGGATTAGAGTTGTAAAGCTCGGTACCGTATTTCTTTTCGAACTCAGTGTGTGAAATCTTTGATGAAACTGTTCTGATATCAAGATTGAATTCTTTGATGATCTTATCCCTAAACTCTAAGGTTTCGGGAAAATGGTATCCCGTATCGATAAAATAAACAGGAAGTTCAGGAAATATCTCGCGCATCAGATCAAGAATAACCATTCCTGAAATCTGAAAAGAGCTCATCATGGCCAGATCGCCTCCAAGGTTTTCGCTACTCCACTTCAGAATTTCTTCCGGAGTGGCGTTGGCAAATTGCCTGTTAAGTGTCTGGATGTCTTTCAATTTAATTTTCATAATGGGAGTGTCCTTTTTATAGGTTGACTACTCTGTCATTTTTGTAACCTGTTCGGCATCGTACTTCCCCGCCAAAAGTTTTTCGTTAATTTCGGAAAATGCTTTAATCGTATATTCAACATCTTCCAGTGTATGATCGGCTGTTGGTATCAGTCGTAACATAATTACACCTTTTGGTACAACCGGATATACAACTATTGAACAGAATATATTGTAATTTTCACGTAAATCGAGCAACACATTTGTAGCCTGTGCAACTTGTCCTTTAAAAAACACAGGTGTAACAGGCGAATTGGTTTTTCCAAGATCGAAGCCTTTGGATTTTAATCCTTCCTGTAGTGCACGGACAATTTTCCAGAGATCTTCGCGCAAGTGATTGGCGTTTTTTAATAGCTCAAGACGCTTAAGGGCACCAATCACCATTGGCATTGGTAATGATTTGGCAAAAATTTGTGAACGCATGTTGTATCGAAGTACATCGATTATGTCCTTATCCCCGGCAACAAATGCTCCAATTCCTGCCATTGATTTTGCAAAAGTTCCAAAGTATAAATCAACTTTGTCCTGACAATTGAAATGCTCACCAGTCCCTGCACCAGTTGCTCCCATGGTTCCAAAACCATGAGCATCATCAACAACTAAGCGGAACTCAAAATCGTCTTTCAATGCAGTAATCTCATCGATTTTGCCCAAATCACCAGACATACCAAAAACTCCTTCAGTAATAACAAGGATACCTCCTCCAGTTTTTGTGGTAATTTTTTTGGCATGCTCCAACTGTTTTCGCAAACTTTCCATATCGTTATGCCCGTAAACAAATCGTTTGCCCATGTGAAGGCGAACACCATCGAGAATGCAGGCATGTGATTCTGCATCATACACTATTACATCGTTCCGGTCGACTGAAGAATCAATAATCGATACCATACCCTGGTAACCGTAATTTAGCAAATAAGAGGCCTCCTTGTAAACAAACTCAGCCAAACCATCTTCTAGTTCCTGATGCTTGCTTGTTTGCCCTGACATTATCCTTGCTCCCATCGGATAGGCAAGACCCCATTCCTCTGCAGCTTCTGCATCCGCTTTTCTTACTTCAGGATGGTTTGCTAACCCTATATAATTATTTAAACTCCAGGTTAATACCTTGTGCCCTTTAAACATCATATGTGGGCTAATTTCTCCTTCAAGTTTTGGAAATGTGTAATACCCATCAGCCAAATGCTGATACTGGCCGAGGGGGGTTGTTTTTGATCTTAATTTGTTAAAAATATCCACTTTTTTACTTTAAATAATATTTAGAAATCATCATACTTTATCAAATATCCGAAAAATAGAAGCACAAATAGACCGAGCTAAGTAACAAATACAAATTAATAAATACACCTGCGTTCAATCCACATAGTCTGAACTACTATTTTCCTGATTTTATGAGCATTAATCAAAACATTTTACTCCACAGACAATCGAACTGTCCCTGAAAATGTTTATCAACAAATATTCAATTACGGTTAAGAAGAAGTAATCAGCATTGGATTTATAGAGAGATTCAAGTGACAGTTTTTGAATAGAACTTTTTTCTTTTTTCTTTTGTAATTAGGATTAATTATCGATTTATGAATGAATATAACTCAAAGGTTGTATGGATAACCGGTGCAAGTTCCGGAATAGGCGAAGCACTTGCTTTGGCATTTGCCAGGGAAGAAGCACAAATTGTACTTTCTTCTCCTTTTGTTAATGAGCTGGAAAGAGTAAAAGAAGAATGTCAGAAGTATGGAAGCAATTGTCTTGTGCTTCCATTCGACCTTACTCAACCCGATACATTTCCTGATTTAGTAGAAAAGATAAAATCAGAGTTTGGAAGAATCGATCTGTTAATAAATAATGCCGGAATAAGCCAACGATCTGTTATATTGGAAACTCCTCTTGAAATCGACAGAAAGGTATTCGAAATCAATTTTTTTGGAACCATTGCATTAACAAAATCTGTATTACCACTAATGCTTGATCAAAAATCAGGACAAATAGCTACTACAAGCAGCATTG
>CAYLZH010000254.1:0-7004 GCA_964388245.1 uncultured Bacteroidales bacterium | reverse complement strand
AGCATGTTTTTTGAGTCACTAACAATTAATTCTAAAACATTATAAAAGAAGGCGAATTAAATATAATAAGGAGAATGAACTACCTCGCAGCAGAGCTGACGAGGTATCAGAAGAGAGATAACTGCTGACCATGTATCTTTTTATATTCTTTCTCAGTGCCTTGCTTCCTAACATATTCCTGGATGGTGTTTTCATCTCCATGCCTACCTACTGTACTTACATAAAACCCTTTCGTCCAAAACTCTCCGCCCCAAAGCTGTTCCTTCACTTCAGGATGTTTTTTGAATACTTCTTTTGCTGTAATGCTTTTTACCGTCTGAATTATTCTTGTTGGACTCTGTGTTGGAACACTCTGAATTAAAAAATGAACATGATCCTTGTCTGTGCCAATCTCAATAAATGAAATCTCAAATCTCTTGGATATCTCGAGACAAATTTCCCTTATACTTTGATCAACAGACTCTGTAAATACTACTCTCCTATATTTTGCTGGACAAACAAAATGATAAAGCAAAACAGATACATTATGGCTCTTGTGAATGAATTTGCTCATAGAGCAAATTTAAGGAATATTCGAAGCAGAGCTTCGGGGAACTAACCCCAAAGAGATTAGATTCTCACATTAATTTTCATGTAACTGAATATTTATATATTGGCAATATGGAATTCGGAAGTACTCCTGTTAAATTGGATTTTAATTATTGCATCAAATAGCTTGTCATAGTTAAAAATCTTTCTCTTTAAATGAATGAAAAGTTGAAGGTTCACTGGTTCTGGTAATTCTATAGCCCTAAAGAATGTGCCGATGTCCTGAATGATAAGATTCTGACTACAGTTTTATTGGATATAATCTTGCACAGATATGAAATAATCAAACTAAATGGAGAAAGCTAACGAATGAAAAACAGAGAAACAATATTTAAAAAACAGAAAAATTAATGTAGTTTTGAAGCTATTGATTATGCATCCTTATTTGCCATTTTTTATGTATTTTAGATTTCTGTTAACAGCCTTAAGAAGTAATTCCAAAAAGCTTTGAATGATCAATAATCAAATCCATATCCCGAGCAAAAAAGTTCGATATTTCCCCGCTTCTGGGTACTTTAGAAACCGACTCATAAACGAGCCGGTTTTTTTATTCATTAATTTTATCTCCAACAAGTGTAGCCCTGAAAATTGTCAATGTTAGTTATAGAAAATGGCAGATGTGTCCTGAATCTAATCGGGATGGCCATTGTGGCCCTGCCCCGATTGGTCGGGGCCCCGGGTGCGGAATAGCCGACTTTCACGAGTCGGTTTTTTTTTAAGGAACAACATAGGTACAAAATATTTAATCTTTCAATATAGCGATCCCTGTATCTTCTAAAATTTTGTATGTTTAGCACAGGTTAAATTGTTTTAAAATTCAGCTAATGAACTTACGAATACTCTCTTATGCAATTGTTTCTGCTCTTGGCGGATTGCTTTTCGGTTTTGATACTGCCGTAATAAACGGAGCACTCCCTTTTTTCAGAGAATATTTTGAGCTAAGCAACACTATGGAGGGATGGGCCGTTAGTGCAGCTTTGATTGGATGTATCCCGGGCGCCCTATTTATTGGACACTTTGCCGACCGGGCCGGGCGTCGTGACATGCTCAAAATTCTGGCAATATTCTTTATCATTTCTGCTGTGGGAAGCGGGATGGCTCAAAGTGTCTCCTCATTCATTGTGTTCAGGTTTATTGGTGGTGTGGCAGTTGGAGGTGCTTCGGTACTCTCGCCCATGTATATTACTGAAATTGCACCTGCAAGCTTTAGAGGAAGACTTACTATTACTTTTCAGGTGGCTATTGTAACGGGTATTTTAGTGGCATTCTTCTCAGACTATCTGTTACTTAACTCAGGGATTAACAATTGGAGATGGATGTTTGTCAGTGAAGTGGTACCTGCTTTAGCATTTTTTGTTCTTTTATTTTTTGTAAGCAGAAGTCCAAGATGGCTTGTTAAGAAAGGGTTCGAACAAAAAGCGGCTGATACTCTTGAGCTACTTCATAAGGATGAAAACACAGGACAATTGCTCAATGAAATTAAAGCATCACTAAAACCTGACAAGGAAAGAAAAAAAGAAAATCTGTTATCGAAAAAAAACATAAAGCTTTTGATGATCGGTATATCGGTTGCGTTTTTTAATCAGATGACCGGTATTAATATCGTTATGTATTATGCAACCGATATCTTTCAGACAGCAGGATTTTCCACAGAATCGTCGATAGGTCAAACGGTTATCATTGGTGCAACAAACCTGTTTTTTACAATTGTTGCTTTAATGGTAATTGACCGGATAGGCAGAAAAAAAATGTTGCTTACCGGTTCGTTTGGGATGAGTTTCTTCCTTGCCTGGTTTGGTTATGCCTACCTTCAGGGTATTAGTGGCGATATAATGCTGATTGCGTTGGTCGGATTTATTGCATTTTTCGCATTTTCACAAGGAGCTGTAATCTGGGTGCTTCTATCAGAGATGTATCCTAACTCAATCAGGGCAAGGGCAACTTCGGCAAGCTCATTTGCATTATGGTTGTTCAACGGCCTGATTGCTTTTTTGTTTCCGGTTATTAAAGGACTATTCGGCGATGGTAGTGGGGTTGGTTATATATTTTTAGGATGTGCCATCATTACATTTCTAAGTTTTTTTGTTTTCCGAAGATACCTTTTAGAAACTAAAGGACGCTCGTTAGAGCAACTCGAAAGAGAGACTAAAATCTGACATATGCCTTGATTGTAGCACAACGTTTACCTTCTGAGTTTCCGTTTGGCCGAATGGTGTATCTCCCAACAACAGCAGGCACAATAAAGGTTTCAGCATAATGCGCTTTAAATGGATTGAAGCTGCCATTCGGACTTTCAACAATTATTTCATCACCTTCAACCAGGTTCAGTACCTCCACACTGCCCGACATTATATGTTCTACCTTACCTGTAAACCAATGACGACGAGTCTCGATAAACTCACGTTCATGAAGTCCGGTACGTTCCTCTATCCATCCCTCGCCTTCGGCTACTTTATCGATTCGATTAACCAATTGTTTTTTTGTCCACGATGCAGTTCTGTCCCATTGAATCACATTTTTTGCATGGTCGATATTAATAGGTCGCGGCTTACCATCCAAACCAAGTCTTCCCCAATCCCAAAGTTTGAAGGTAAATATATAAGGTGTTGCACTAATCTCGAGCACCACGCAATTCTTTCCCGAGCAATGAATCGTCCCGCCAGGAATCAGAAAATGGTCATGTTTTTTCACCGGCCAGGTTTCCACATACTTTTCCGTATTGAAAGGTTCAGTACCGGTTTGTGTCTTTTCAAGGTCTTCGATAAAAGCCTGCTTATCAACGCCTTCTTTCAGACCAAGGTAAACTTTTGCTGACTCACCGGTCTCCATTAAGTAATAGCTTTCATCCTGAGTATAATTAACTCCGAATTTCTCCTGAATATATTCTGTCAAAGGATGCACCTGCAGGCTTAGGTTCCCTCCATCCATGGTATCGAGGTAATCGAAACGAATTGGAAATTCATCGCCAAACCGGGCATGAACCGGTTCTCCGAGAAGCTCCCCGGGGTGTGTAAACACCAGATTAATTGAGGGAATTTCTATCAGTTGTCCGCTAATCTTTAATAGGAGGCTGTTTTCCTCGGGCACACAATTAAAACACCAGGCATAATTCTGAACAGATTGATCGAGATCGCACACCTTTTTCATCCATTGACCACCCCAGGGTCCCGGATCGAAAAAAGGCACCACACTGAATGGTTGCCGGACAGTTTGTTTTAATCCGTCCCGTATTGCCTTATAAGAAACGAGTTTCGGTTGTTCATGCTTGTTAGTATCAAGAAGATAATCGATATGTGTATGAAGCCTTTTCTTTAACCGATCGCATACTCTCCAATCAACAAAATAGCCCTGTTTATATAAAAGCATCCAATCCTCTGTTTCACGATTCCTTATACCGAGATTGTCAACTTCATGCCTCCTCATTCTTTGTTGAATTTCCCAACGTGCCATATCAGCATAAATCAACAAATCACAATGTGGTGAAACAACAGATGCTCCTGTTCCAACTATAAAATGAACTCCCGGGTTATTGTCCAAATTCCGTTGGATCTTTTTTATACGCTTACTATCATAAAAATCCTCAATATTCAAGCGACTCATGAAACCGAATATTCGGTCGTCAGTCACATCGGGCCAAATCATCTCCTTCACCACAGATTCATCTTTCATTGCTTGTTCAGCATTTATAATTGTTGAATTTGGGAATGTCCTGGCAATCTCGCTCAGCAACCTTTCTTTATAAACCCCCTGATAGCATTCGACAACAATATTATATTGTTCTCGACCATTTTCCTCAATGGCACGGTTTAATTCATAAGCCATCTGTTTCCAACCTGTAAAACAGTGATAATCACCTGACACTTCGATGAATGGTTGTTTTGTGAAGTTTTTTCCCATTATTTCTCAATTTGATCAAAGGTTTTATGCCCAACACCAGTTATCAAACAACTGATGAATTGTTTAACAAATAATGAAGGCCAAGCAATGCAGCATGGTCGGTATTTTCTGCAATACAAACCTCAACCCTACCCCAGGGTGTCCATGCATGTTTCTTAACCCATTTTTCGATGTATGGAAGTATTCGGTTTGCTGCTCCTGTTACTATACCGCCTGCAAGAATTATCCGGTCGGGATCATAGGCATGAATCATTGACACCGCTGTACTTGCCCAAATCCTGAGACAGTCTTCGATCAGTTCATTTGATAACTGATCTCCAGCTTCTGCTTCTTTAAATAACTCAGGAAATCCAGGCTCAGGCAACTCGCGTAGCGTGCTTTCTGAAATATACGGATTTTTGGCAATTCGATCCTTAAGCGACCATGATGAAGCAAGTGTCTCAGCGCAGCCAATATTTCCGCAGTTACAAATTGCACCGTTGCGATCGATTGTAAAATGCCCACCAAGACAAGCGGCCTGATAGTGCTTCCCATACACTATTTTCCCATTCATCATGGCTACAGCCCCTATGCCTGTACCGAGGGTTATCATTACAAGGTCGTCGGTACCTCTCCCCGCACCAAATTGCCATTCTCCTATTAGAGCTGAGCGTGTATCGTGGTTAAGGCAAAATGGCGCCTGGTAGCGATCATTGATCCATTTCAGGAAATCAAATCCAACTGCGCCACAGTGCTTTTTATCGATCGATAAAATGCGCTTTTGATTCGGATCTACAATACCTGGTGTTGCAAGGCCAATTCCCAGGTTTCCGTCAAATGTTAATCCGTTTCTTTGAATTAATGCCGCGATCACTTCTTCAACAACACCCATTGTTTCATAAAAATCGGAAGTGTGATCAATGGTTTTTGTAAAATGATCGATAATGCGTCCTTTATCAACAATTCCTGCTTTAATACGAGTCCCGCCTAAATCAATTGCTACTGTTTGCATATTGCAGGCTAAAATATGAAATAAGATTGATTTTACTGTCAAGGTTTTATGTGTTGTTTGTTGAATCCATCCACGCAGTAATATTCATGATATACTTTGCAGAATTCGAAGGAATCAGTATACTTGTATCATAATCTAAATAATACTAATCCAATGAAAGATACACCGATTGATTATGCAACTGTAAAAAAACAAATCGAAGAAAGCGGCCTGCAGGAAGTAGGTAGGGGCACGATAAGGGAACTGGTTCGAATTGTAAATAATATCGAGAAAGAAACCGGCGATAAATTTATCAGAATGGAGATGGGGGTTCCGGGACTTAATCCGCCTGATATTGGCACCGAAGCAGAAATTGAAGCACTAAAAAAAGGAGTGGCTTCGAAATACCCAATGATTGAAGGAGTCGCTGCACTAAAACCCGAAGCTGCCCGCTTTGTAAAATTATTCCTCGACATTGATGTTGATGAAGCGGGATGCATACCAAGTGTTGGTGCAATGCAGGGAGCATTTGCAGCATTCCTGGTTTCGTGCCGAAGAGATATAAAAAAGGACACCATGCTGTTTATCGATCCGGGCTTCCCTGTTCAAAAACAACAAATGAGGGTTTTAGGCCTTAAATTTGAGACCTTTGACGTATATGATTTCAGAGGTGATAAACTAAGGGATAAGCTCGAAAGCTATTTATCAAAAGGAAATATCTCGACTCTGATCTATTCCAACCCTAACAATCCATCATGGATTTGCTTTACCGACAGAGAGCTAAGGATAATTGCCGAACTGGCCAATAAATATGATGTGGTCGTTATCGAAGACCTGGCTTATTTTGGCATGGATTTCAGAAAAGATTATTCACATCCCGGCCTACCACCATTTCAGCCAAGTGTAGCAAAATACACTGACAATTTCCTTTTACTGATTTCAAGTTCGAAGGCATTTAGCTATGCAGGACAGCGAATTGGCACAATGGTTATATCGAATAAACTTTACAAACGTCGCTTTCCCGACCTTAAAAGATTTTTCTCGAGCGATGAATTTGGATATGCTGTGATTTACGGGGCACTTTATTCGCTGTCGTCGGGGGTGGCTCATTCGGTGCAATATGGTTTTGCGGCTATGCTAAAGGCTGCAAACAATGGCTTGTATAATTTTGTCGATGCTGTTAAAGTATACGGAAACCGTGCTAATATCATGAAAAGGATCTTTACTGAAAATGGTTTTAATATCGTATACGATAAAGATGAAGACAATCCGATAGCCGATGGATTCTATTTTACAATTTCGTATCCCGGCCTTAGCGGAGTGGAATTAATCGAAGAGCTGCTATACTATGGTGTAAGTGCCATTTCGTTGGATATTACTGGCAGTGAGCGATCGGAAGGATTGCGGGCTTGTGTTTCACAAACCCACGAAAGTCAATTTCCTGACCTGGAATACAGATTAAAAAAATTCCATGAGCATCACTCATTGAATGTATAACCCAACTTGGACAGCAACCTCAGATTTTCATCAAAAATTGCTTAAAATTCGG
>CAYLZH010000253.1:0-7051 GCA_964388245.1 uncultured Bacteroidales bacterium | reverse complement strand
TGAAGAAAGAAGGACTTTCAGAAGACATGGAAAAAGATGCTGAAGGAGAAGTCCAAAACCTAACCGACACCTACATAAAAAAAGTTGATACCCTTGTTGTTGCCAAAGAAAAAGATATAATGACAATTTAAATCAGATAAAATATTTATAAAATGAGACTATTATTAATAAGTAATTCAGCTATGGCCGGCGAGCCATACCTCGATTATCCTAAATTCAACATCAAAGAGTTTTTGGGGCCTGACGTAAAAAAAACATTGTTTATACCTTATGCCGGCATAACTTTCTCGTATGATGCCTATGCAGCCAAGGTGCAGGAACGGTTTGATGAAATTGGATACACTGTTGATCCGATTCACAACCACACCGATCCGGTTGAAGCAGTTAGAAATGCAGAGGCCATTGTGGTAGGAGGCGGAAATACTTTCCATTTGGTTCATCAGCTTCATGCCAACAATTTAATTGGAGCCATACGTGAAAAAGTACTGGGTGGAACTCCTTTTATTGGTTGGAGTGCAGGATCGAATGTTGCCTGCCCTACTTTACGAACAACCAATGATATGCCTATTATCGAGCCAGCCAGCTTTAACACATTCAAACTGGTACCATTTCAGATAAACCCACATTATTTAGATGCTAATCCGGAGGGACACGCTGGTGAAACACGGGAAGCAAGAATCGAAGAATTTATTGAAATCAATCCTGATGTGTATGTTGCAGGATTGCGCGAGGGCTGTATGTTTAAAGTTGAAAATGGCGTAATGGAGCATATTGGTGATCGCAACTGCCGGATATTCAAAAAAGGGATTGAGCCTTACGAATTAAAATCCGGTGATGATTTTAATTTCCTGTTGAAGTAATTTTTCCAATCAAATATCAAAAGGGACTATCGGAAGATAAGTCCCTTTTTTACTATTCCATCAAAATGAAAAAATATCTTATCACTGCATTGCCAATCTTACTGACGTTTGCACTAAATTCGCAAGTAAAGCCTGATTTCCAAACCTTTCGACAACATAAAAGCACCATAGAGCTAAAGGGGATAGGCGGGCCTATGATTGATTTTTCAGGCACCAAAGATGGCTTTGCGATTTTGATGGGTGGTGGTGGTGCTATTTCGATTAACAAGAATCTTTTTATTGGAGGATTTGGCTATTCGGCAATTGGTGGTTTAAACCCTGATGGTTTAACCAGTGAGGATGGTTACAAGGACTACTTCGAGTATGGAGGGATTTGGATGGGATATATCTTTAAGCCCAATGAAGTATTACATCCGGTTATCGACCTGAAAGTTGGATGGGGTAATGCTGCCATTGAAAATATTGACGAAGGTACAACAACAAACTTTACAGCTTATGTGGTTAAACCTTCGTTTGAATTAGAGATGAACGTAGCCCGTTTTATGAAAATGGGATTCGACGTACATTACCGCCATGTGAGCGAGATTGACATGACCACCGGAACAACACCTGCCATTTATAATTATTCCGGTACGGGCATAGGACTGTCTTTTAAGTTTGGATGGTTTGATTAAGAAAACTTATGTGATTCCAGGTAAAACCTATGTTCATAATTATTCATCAGAAATCCTATTTTATCAGAATTATACAAGCACAATTTTTTTCAGATAATTTATAGTTACAAACTACCGCTTAGAATGGATTCATATTTTTGTTTATCCTGAAGAACTTCAACAGCCTTATTCACAACCATATCTTTCTTTAAATCATATTCAAGGCTGCCTTGTTTAAAGTAGTATCGTTGTAAAATTTCACCTGAAATCAGGTCGGTAATTTCATCTTTAAATACATCAAGGTCTTTATCAAGGTCGTGAGCAAGGATATTCTCCAATGCATCGAATTCCTTCTTTGCTTTTTTATAGTATTTTTCGTCTTTAGCTATTTTTTTTAGTTCATTAAAAAATTCTTCGCTGTTTGTTTCATAATCGAACTCACGTTGCTTTACATAGGCAACAAACTCGTTGTACTCTTTGTCGGAAAAGGCAAACTCATGTGCTGGTGGAACAGTGTCGTGATTCAGGCAATAATCAGTTACAAAATCGAAGATAATATCTTTTATATAAAGTATTGAAGCGACCTTGCTTAGTTGTTCGTTTTCTGCATGTATATCAGGAACAATGCCGCCACCGTCAAAAACCTTACGGCCATTTTTTGTTTTGAATTCAGTTATTAACGAGTCGGGAATATTTCCCACACTTCCGTCTTCGTTTCTGTTGCTGTAATCGAGGGCCTGAATACATCGTCCGCTTGGAATATAGTATTTGGCTGTGGTTACTTTTAGTTTAGTATTATAGCTTAAATCGCGTGTAGCCTGAACAAGCCCTTTCCCGAATGTACGTTTGCCGACAATAACTCCCCGGTCGAGGTCCTGAATAGCTCCTGAAATAATTTCGGAGGCCGACGCCGACTTACTGTTTACAAGCACTGTAACAGGCATAATGGTGTCGTAAGCTGCTTTTTGCGTTCTGTAAGTTTTATCAAAGGTTTTTAGCTTTCCTTTTGTGCTGACAATTTCCTCGCCTTTGTTTACAAAAAGGTTCATTATTTTCACAGCCTCAATAAGTAAACCTCCCGGATTTCCACGTAAATCGAAAACCAATGATTTCATACCGTGATTTTCTTTTAAATTGACAAGTGCAGCATTTACTTCGGCAAATGCTTTTTGTGTAAATGATGTAAGACGGATATAACCAATTTCATGATTGAGCATCTGATAATGAGGTACCGATTTCATGTCGATCTTTTCCCTGATGAGTTTATATATTGATGTTCCATTGGTTCCTGGTCTTTCTATCAGCAATTCCACTTCGGTATTAGGTTGACCCTTGAGGAATTCGCTCAGATCTTCGATGTTTTTATCAGCAATATTTTGTCCATCAATTGCAATTATCATGTCTCCGGCTTTTAGCCCTGCTTTGTGGGCTGGGGAATCCTCATATGGCTCACTAACAATGGCTTTTGTTCCCTTCTTTTTTATCAGTGCACCTATCCCGCCATATTGTCCGGTTTGCATAAAACGCAGGTCTTCGATTTTCGATTCAGGAATGAAACTGGTATAAGGATCGAGTGATTTGAGCATGCCGTTAATACCGTTCTTAATGAGTTTTCCCGGATCGGTTTCATCAACATAATAGAGGTCTACCTCGCGGAATAATGAATAGAAGATATCGAGGTTTTTAGCAATTTCGAAATCTTTTTCATAAAAATTAAAGAATGCAAACGAAGAAAACGCAATCGCTGATATAATAATCCAATGCCTTTTAATACGTGTATTTTTATTTCTTTCCATTTATTTCAATATGTGTATTGGTTCAATTGTTTAAGATTTTAAGCTTCTGATTGTTTGTACTTAATTATGCATTTTAATATAAAGTTAGGGGACAGGATCAAATCCGTGTCCGCCCCATGGGTTGCACGATAAGAATCTTTTTAATGATAAATACCCTCCTTTCAGAGGGCCATGCTTTTTTATGGCTTCAATACTGTAAACCGAACAGCTTGGCGTATACCTGCACGATGCCGGTGTTATTGGCGAAATGGTGTACTGGTAAAATTTCACAAACCCAATCAATATCTTACTTGTTAGTTTTTTCATCGGCCACTGATAAACGATGTAAAACTACAATTATTTTTTCTTCGATAGATTTGAAGTTCATTATCTCTTTACCCACATAGAGTAGCATGAACACTCTTGTTTTGGTTTTTCCACTTCGCTTTGAATATAATACTGTTTTGTTAAGGCGATAAGCTTCTCGAATTAGTCGTTTAATTTTGTTTCGCTCGACAGCTTTTTTATAGATCTTTTTTGAAACTGATACCCCAAACTGCGCCGGAAATTGGGAATCACAGTCAACATCGAGCCAGAAGACCTTGTACGGATAAATAAGAAATGAATTTCCCTGTGTAAAAAGTTGTTTGATTATTTTCCTTTTATGAAGCCTTTCGCTTTTTGACAATGTATTCCGTTCCATTCAGGCAATTTTCAATCGATTGTAAAAGATGGCAATACTCCTGTCGATTACTTCCCGTTTTGTTTGTTAAACTTTCGGATATAATTATCAAGGGCCATGGTCATCGACGGCGATTGAGGATTTGGGGCCTGGATATCGAGCCTGAGTCCCATATCTTGTACGGCTTTTGAGGTAGATGGACCAAAGGCTGCAATTTTTGTGGAATTTTGTTTGAAGTTCGGGAAGTTCTTAAATAGTGATTGTATACCTGAAGGACTATAAAAAACCAACACATCATAATAAACATTTTCAAGATCTGATAAATCGCTCATTACTGTTTTATAGAGTATGGCTTTCGAAAAATTGAATTTTTCTTTTTCCAGTTTTAAAGGGATTTCAGGTTTATGCTTGTCTGATAAAGGGACAAGAAATTTCTCACTTTTGTGTTTTTTAAGTAGTATCAGTAAATCATCGAATCGCCGTTCGCCACAAATAATTTTCCGTTTCCGGTAGGTAATATATTTCTGAAGATAAAAGGCAGTGGATTCCGAGATGCAAAAATATTTCATTTCATCTTCAACAGGTATCCTCATTTCATCAAGAATTCTGAAATAATTATCAATAGCTGTCCGGCTGGTAAAGATGACTGCCGAATGATCGCGAATGCTTATCTTGGTTTGTCTGAACTCTTTTGCCGAAATTTCTTCGACATGTATAAATGGACGAAAATCAATTTTGAGCTTTAACTTTTTGGCCAGATCGAAATAAGGTGACTTATCTGACTCTGGTTTGGGTTGTGAAACTAATACCGTCCTTATCTTCAATGTTTCTGAAATTAGGTTTCATACTAACACCATTCAATTTTTTTATAAGATTGATAAACAAAACTTAATTAAAACTGCAACCGGTGCTATTTCAAAGGCGCAAAGGTATAAAATCGTGTAAAATACCGAAGGAATATTAACTAAAAATAAGCGTAGCCCGCGTAACAACTGCAATAAATAGAGTATAACAAACGAACCTATGCCACCATATATGAGATATTCAGCTATTGGATCAGACACAAAAGGTATAGCAACAATAAAAGGAACAAGAACAATTCCAATAAATCTGTTAATTACGAATCCATGATGTATTGCTTCGTCGGCCAATTTGTTTATTCGAAACAGAAAAGCAGTGAATTTGTAGGCAAGTATTCGAAACAGATATAAAAAAAGCAAAGTAAATAGGAGCACAGCAAAGATCGGGAATCCTGCAATACCCCAAAGACCAACATTAAAATGCTCAAAAACCTGGGTAATGAATAATGAAATATTCACAAAGAAAATTAGGTTTAAAACCATAAAAACTCTTAAAGCAATTGTATTTTTTTCTTCAAAGAGTCGTTTCGAGTCGCTGAGGCTTATTACTGCCTTTCGGTTTTCAATCAACAACCTTCGATAGCTCATTCTTATCCAGCCAATACTAACAAGTGATAAAATAATAACAACAAGCATCCAGTCGTTCGAGTTTTTTATAATTTCATAATTCTCATGTACATGATCACTTACATTGCTTTGCTTAGGGCTTACCTCGGTAATTGTTTTTATTTTTATTTCTGAAGAGTCAGGAGGCCGTTGTTCTGTTATGGGGTGTTCGTCTTCAATCGTAATTACCGTCGCGGTCGTACTTTTTTCTATAGCCTTACTTAAACTGTTTTTCGAAAGAAGTTTTTTTGTCTTCAGGATTTTTGCATAGCTTGAATCTCTATCAAGCGGCTTATTTGAATAGATTTTCTTACCTGGAGCTGGTTTAGTGCCTTGTATTACAGGGGAAGTATCCGTACCCGAAATTTCTCCTGAATCAGATGATGTTGATGAAAATTGATAGAGTGCCTGGGTGTCAGTTCTTAGTAAGGTACTTACGGCAGTATCCCTGAATTGTGGATGTATAGAATTTACCATCATTTACTAACCCGGTTGAAACATGTAAAAATAATTGAAATAATGATCAGTTCAATAGTTTGACCAGACGAATAGTAATTATGTGCAGGTAATTATTGTGAAATTATCTAAATTTGCAGCACAAATGCTCAAAACAATGATTACTGCCGATCAAATAAAAGAAACAGTCAAACGCGAAGAAGCGTTAAGGAGGCATCTTTGACATCGATAATAAGCTAATACAAATCGAAGAAGAAGAGTTAAGAACCCATGCACCGGATTTTTGGGACAATCCGAAACAAGCTGAAGAAAAGCTAAAATTCATCACATCATTAAAAAAATGGACCCTTGCATACAAGGAGGTGAAAAGCCATGTAGATGATTTATCAGTGTTGTACGATTTTTACAAAGAAGGTGAAACAAGCGAAAGCGAACTCCATGAACAGTATCGTTTATGCCTGTTGGCTATCGAAGACCTTGAATTAAAGAATATGCTTCGGAACAAAGAAGACCAGTTTAGCGCTATTGTAAAAATCAACTCAGGAGCAGGAGGCACCGAAAGCCTTGACTGGACTGACATGTTAATGCGGATGTATATGCGATGGGGTGAGAAAAACGGGTATAAAGTCAGGGAAATCAATTTTCAGGCTGGCGAAGAAGTTGGGGTGAAATCTGTAACAATGGAATTCGAAGGCGATCAGGCCTATGGCTACCTCAAGAGTGAAAGCGGGATCCACCGTCTTGTACGACTTTCGCCCTTCGATGCCAACAATAAACGGCATACAACTTTCGCATCCGTATTTGTTTCACCTGTTATCGACGATAGCATTGAGATTGAAATTAATCCGTCCGATATATCCTGGGAGACATTCCGGTCGGGTGGAGCAGGAGGGCAGAATGTAAATAAAGTTGAAACAGGAGTTCGGGTACGCCATCAACCAACCGGCATTTTTGTTGAGAATACCGAAACCCGGTCTCAATTGAAAAACAAAGACAACGCCATGCGTATCCTGAAATCGCACCTTTACGAGCTGGCACTACGCAAACGCATGGACGAACAGGCTGCCATCGAAGGGGCAAAGAAAAAAATAGAATGGGGCAGCCAAATCCGGTCCTATGTAATGCACCCGTACAAAATGGTGAAAGACCTGCGCACCAA
>CAYLZH010000252.1:0-7077 GCA_964388245.1 uncultured Bacteroidales bacterium | reverse complement strand
GCCTTTGGCTGGGGCGATCATTCATTATCAGGATACTTAACTTCCGAAAACGATCCGGTTTTTTCAGTACACGATGCTTTTGCAGTAACCTCAACACTGATCAGCAACTGGAATACAGCCTATGGTTGGGGCGATCATTCGCTTGTTGGCTACCTAACTTCTGAAACTGATCCGCAAATAGGAGTCCTCAATACGAACTTTGTACCTAAGTGGGATGGTTTGGTGCTTACAAATAGTATTATTTTCGACAATGACAGTATTGGAATAGGAACATCAACACCCACCGAGATATTGGATGTTTCCGGGAATATACATGCAAGTGGTACTATAAAAAGTGGAAATTCAATTACTATTGATGGTGTAAATGAGACCGTTACATCAAGTGGTGATCTCGAGGTTCATCTTTCAACCGGACGGGTTTTCAAGTTCGAAGCACATGCGACTTCACCCAATATTATAGGCGGTTCAAGTGCTAATAGTGTTTTGGCAGGTGTACAAGGGGCTACAATTTCCGGAGGTGGAAACACCTCCTTCGCAAATCAGATTTCGGGCGATTACGCTACAATTGGTGGTGGGATGAATAATGTAGCAAGTGGAGGAACATCCGTTATTGCAGGAGGTGCCACAAACTCTGCAAGTAATTCATACGCTACTATCGGAGGTGGCGATTATAATATTGCAAGCGGATATGGTTCAACAGTTGGCGGTGGCAATGTAAATACTGCTGCAGAAAAAGGTGCAACAATAGGAGGTGGTTATGGTAACCAGGTTCTTGCACAGTATGCAACAATTGCCGGTGGCGCATTATCCGATCCACTCGATCCGGCCACAGGTAACATCATTTACGATGAATACGGTTCGATAGGAGGGGGAGGCAATAACCAGGCAGGTGATACCTCCGGTATAACTACTGATGCGATTTATGCCACTGTTGGTGGCGGGAAGGCGAATTTAGCCGGAAGCTCTTACAGTACTGTAGGTGGAGGATACTATAACCAGATAACCGGCGAATATGCAACTATTAGTGGTGGGCAAGGACATGATGCCGGTGCAAATTATGCTACCGTTGGTGGTGGCTGGGATAATATTGCCGGTGGATTAGCCTCAACAGTTGCCGGTGGTCGTGGTAATTTTGCTATTAACGATCATTCAACCATTGCCGGTGGAGGTGACAACGCTATCTATGGCGACTATTCGGCCATTATAGGAGGTCATAACAATAGTATAACCGGACAATATTCAACTGTTCCGGGAGGAAAATATAATGCTGTGAACGGTGATTTTTCTTTTGCTGCCGGATTACGTGCCAAAGCAAATAATCATGGCACATTTGTTTGGGCCGATTCAACTGATGCTGATTTTACTTCGACTGCCTCCAATCAATTTCTCATTCGAGCATCAGGTGGTGTTGGAATTGGAACAACTACACCAGCTTCAGCTCTCGATGTTCAGGGAACAGTTACTGCCACTGCATTCTCAGGTGATGGCACTGGATTAACCAATACAGGAGACAACCTGGGTAACCACACAGCAACTCAAAATATTGTTCTTGGTTCGAACTGGTTATCGGGAGATGGCGACAACGAAGGAGTATATGTAGATAGTGCCGGAAACGTTGGAGTTGGTACACAAAGCCCTGAAGCCCGGTTTATTGTTGAACAAAATTCTGAATACTGGAACAGTGGTTTTCGCTTACAGTTAGGTGAAAAACATTGGGACTACGTTATGGGTAATGCCGGCCGATTATGGTTCGGGTATAATGAAACAAGTGCGGTAGTTTTCGATTCAATCGGAAGAGTTGGTATTGGTATGTTTAATCCGGTCGACGAATTGCATATTAAAGGTGATGATTACCCTTATATCACCTGTGAGGTTGACAACGATTCCGATGCAGGTATTCATTTTAAGGCTAATAGTGTTGGCAACGAAATCAATGGTGTTAATCAGTATGCAATTGGAATATCAGGCACAAACAATACTGGCGATCTTTATTTTAATGAAGACTATTTAAATGGTGTATGGAACCCGACCACCCGGATGATAATTAAAAACCAGTCGGGATATATTGGGATTGGAACAGCCACACCTTCAGAAAAACTTGAAGTTTCGGGCAATATTAAAGCGTCCGGCCATGTCGATGCTTATGTGAAAGAAGGAACTATAGCTTATCCGGTCGATATTTTCTCATTTGATTCGGACGATCCAAATGCCGATTATAATTACCAGAAAGTGTGGACAACTCAAACAAGCGGCGACAAACAATTATATTTCCATATAGATGTCCCTCATAAAAATATCACGAAGAATAAAAGTTTCAGATTAGCATACATCAGGATTAACAGGGGAGGAACAGAAACATGGTGGAATAAATTCATTAAGTCGGTCGATGCTGCAGGAAATGTTGTCACGGTAAAATCTTCAACAGGTTCATATTATATTGATTATACATGGGATTTTTCCGATTTTAGTCTCGATCAGCATAAGCGTTACTTCATTCAAATAACAACTACAGGAAACGGTCCGAATAATCCAATATATGGAATAACCGTTTTTGGTTACTGGCAGTAAAATGTAAAAAGTTAATAGTTAAAACTTAAGATATAAATCAGCAACTGGCAATTCCGGTTGCTGATTTTTTTTCATCAATCAATTGATTTCCCTCCGGTTATATTTGTAAAATAGCGATTTTCTGAACATTTTTTTTGTACTGAAATATTTTTCGACAAAAGCTTTCTGCTCATTTAGATTTTCGAAGGCATTGTTAATCATTCGTGTAAGCTGGGCACTTGATTCAGATGTTTGAGCATCGGGGTTTTCAATGCGTTCAAGCTGTGTCTCGGCATGCCTTAATGCTTTCTCGGCATTTGCTATCATAAACCTGATTTCGGATTCTGGTTTATAGGGTGTAAATTGTTTGTTCCGGTAATCGATAAATTGATTTAGATGATAAACTCCATCATTATAATTATTTACTGAAGAATTATACAAATGTGTAACTTTTTGAATCCGGTAGTATTCAATTTCCCCTGAAAGTTGATGCAGGTGCTGAAATGTAAGCTGATTTCCGGCGCCATTATGGTTTATTCTTCGAATAGCAGCTTGTAACTTTTCGGTATCGGATTGTTGTTCGTACCTCATTAGAGTATCGATATAGTTAAATACATGACGACTTTTTCTTGACTCAAAATCATCATAATAAAACTCGTTGGTAGTAACAGGATATTTTAAAAATTGCCAAAGCGGATCGTAGGGTTTGTGCGATTTTATAATATCTTTAGGCAAGGCCATAAAATAATTGTCATCAACTTCTTTGATAAATTTACGGTTTTGAATAAATCCCGCTCCCCATGTCGGATCGAAAAAATACCATTTGCTATCAATTAATCCTGCACACCATGCGTGTGGAATATAATCGACAAAACCGTTCTGCCTGGTATATCCGGTAATAACATAACATTTAATTCCGGCCTTGTTTGCTATTTCGTAAAACAGCATGGCATAATGCAAACAAATCCCACGGCGCGATTTCATTACCTCATCAATTACCTCGCTGGTATCCTGATAAAAATTTATGGCAAACATATTATCGATATCATATTCAATGTTCCGGGCTATCCAGGTAAAAACTGCTCTGGATTTTTCAATTTCCGAATGAAAATGCTCAGTGATATATGCGGCAATATGATCTGTTGTTTTGGTTTTTGAATCAGGAATTTGTAAAATCAACCTGTCAGTATTTGTAAAATTGCGATTGGTTTGTCCAAATAATTCAAATGCTGTGATTATTATTCCAATCAAAAGAAATACATTTATTTTTCGAACCATGAACTGTTTGATTTTACAGATGAATACATCATTTTTTAACACATGAATTCCTGCAAGGAATTAAAAGATAATTATCCACATGAGAAATAAGACGGTCTTTATTGTTTGATTAGTTTAAAGGTTTGCAAAAAGTTATCGGAATAGATTTTTACAATATAAACTCCACTTTCCAGCCCCGAAGTATTTACTATGCATTTTGAACTGGTGTTGAGTTTACTGCTTCTCAGTTGGCCTGTCATATCAAAAATATCAATTGTTTGATGATTTTCCTGATAGTGATTTAGATCGATAAAAAGCTTATCGGAAACAGGATTGGGGAACATGCAAATTGTATACTTGTTGTCGGTTAAAATTGGTTCGTTTTCCATGAGGAATAACTCGCAAAAATTAAATTCCTGTGGTTCGAATTGATATGCCGGGTTGCCATTGTGACTAATTGCCATTTTCAGAATACAATCCTCCGGAACTACCTGAATAAATTGCAGGTTTGTGCTCTGTATCGATTGGGTTTTCATAATGTCCCAGTTGTCCATAGTTCCAATATTTACGCCATTAAAGACATTATTGATTTCGTTGCTAACATTCATATAACGCGAACAATACAAATGTGCGCTGTTTCTTTTAATCATACTATTGGCAGCATATAAATTATCCCCATCAATGTTATCAGCAAAATTATTATAACGAAAGGTAATGTAGGGCTGTTGAGGGGCTAATTCGGCAACCAGAGCAATCAGGCTATCTTCACCTTCGGAGGCCGGGGCAAGGGCCGATACTATAAATCCCGCAGCGTAACCATTTGTATTTGATAAAAGCGCATCGCGGATATCGTTCACATTCTGTTTTCCATCGTTATTGTAATCAATTTTTTCGAGCCCTTTTCTGATTGCAAGGGTTACCGGCTCGTAGGCCTTGTTCATTTCAGCAGTAAAACCATTCACCGTATTTAAAAAGGCAACCACTCCATTCATATTCAAAGCTTGTGATGCTACCATTTGTCCTGCTGTTCCGGTCAGTATCCAGGGCTGTTCATCCGTTTCGGATGGAATATGAATTACAATAACCTGGTTGCTTGTAATATTAGTATCCAGGGGGCTGGTATCAACATGATGGGCAATAACCGATTTCCCATTCAGGTCGGTACCAAAGGTTGCATCGCCCCAATCCATTAGACTCGAACAATTCTGCGTAATTCCCTTTGTCGGATAGAAGCCTAACAAATCAGTCATGAAATTTACAACAAACAGGTCGAGGTAGGATAATCCGGTAGTATCGATGCCAATTGCACCCATTCCATCAAGTACACCTTTGCCCTCTGTAACATACTCCGGGTCGATTGAGAAAAGGGCCTCGTTAGCAATTATTGCTTTGGCTAAAGGCATCAGGCTTCCATAGTTTGGGAGAATGAAATTTGTGAAAACGGAAAATATATTAGTTCCACACAGGTATCCGTAAGCATAACCTCTTTCGTAATGGGTTCCCCAAACTTTTACAACCTGAATGTTTCCCGTGTCAGATACTATTTCCCCATTTACTGTCTGTGCATTTAAATTGCTGATTATTGAAAGAATTAAAATCACTCCGATCAAAGCTGTTTTCTTCAAATTTGTTTTCATCTTCTTCCGGTATAGATTGGTTTATTGTGTGTTTATTATTGATTTACTTTTGCAATATACAATTATTTTCCTTTTTCATATTATCGGGCAAAATGGTTTTCTTATTGATGGCCAATAAATAAAAGCTACCTTTGCCCCACTTTTTCGGAAGAAAAGCTATGGTGTTATCGGTTTATTTCTGACATGCATTCTGAAAACCTGTTCGATTTTAATTGATGGCCTAAGATTATAAACAGCCGGATTATATTGGTCCGGCATATTTTTTATTGAATGAACACATTTACAGAGTTAGGCTTAAGTGACAGTTTACTTAAAGCCATTGATGAATTGGGATTTAAGATTCCTACTCCAATTCAGGAAAAAACCATTCCATCCATTTTAAATAATCAACAAGACATAATTGGTTTGGCACAAACAGGTACCGGAAAAACTGCCGGATTTGGTTTGCCTGTTCTTCAGCAATTAGATCCGAAGGTTAAAACCGTTCAATGCATTATTTTAAGCCCAACGCGCGAGCTTTGTCTTCAAATAACCAAGGATATAAATACCTATAGCAAATACCTGAAAAAGGTATCGGTTGTGGCAGTTTACGGGGGTGCAAATATCGAACCTCAGATAAAAAGCCTGAGATCGAATGCTGAGATTGTCGTTGGAACCCCGGGAAGAACCCTGGATCTGATCAAGAGAAAGGTCTTAAAAATTGACAATATTCGCTGGCTTATTCTCGACGAAGCCGACGAGATGCTTAACATGGGTTTCCGTGATGAGCTGGATGCCATATTAGCCACAACGCCACAAGAAAAACAAACCCTTTTGTTTTCGGCCACAATGCCAAAAGAAGTACGGAATATTGCAGGGAAATATATGAACAATCCCCTGGAAATTGTAGCAGGTAAGAAAAATGTAGGTGCCGAAAATGTACAACACTACTATTACACCGTTAAAGCTACTAATCGATATATGGCTTTAAAACGATTGGCTGATATCAATCCGAAAATATATGGGATTGTATTTTGCCGAACCCGACATGAAACAAAAGATATTGCAGCTAAATTAATGAACGATGGCTACAATGCCGACGCACTTCATGGAGACTTGTCGCAGGCACAGCGTGAAATTGTAATGGACAAATTCCGGACAAAACAACTTCAATTGCTCGTAGCCACTGATGTTGCCGCCCGGGGCATCGATATTAATGACCTTACTCATGTTTTAAACTACAATCTTCCTGATGATCCTGAAGTATATATTCATCGAAGTGGGAGGACTGGAAGGGCAGGCAAATCAGGTACTTCCATATCGATTATCCATACACGCGACGGCAGAAAACTTAGGGATATAGAACGATTGGCCGGGAAAAAGTTTCAAAAAAAATTAATTCCAACCGGAAAGGAGATTTGTGAAAAACGATTGTATAACCTGATTGATAAAGTTGAACGGGTGGAAGTGGACGAAGAACAGATTGAACCCTACATCAAACCGATTTTCGATAAGCTCGCATGGCTCGACCATGAAGATTTGATTAAACGATTTGTATCGGTGGAGTTTAACAGATTTCTTGCTTATTATAAAGATGCGGAGGACATAAATTATAAATCTGATGAATCGAAAAGATCAAAAGAAAAGAAACAACAGA
>CAYLZH010000251.1:0-7087 GCA_964388245.1 uncultured Bacteroidales bacterium | reverse complement strand
GTGTAATACCTACTGATAGTGTATTATGTTCCTCGCTTGATGTTCAAGAGCAAATTATTAGCTCAGGCAATATTCAAGTCTATCCAAATCCTTTCAACAAAATCGCAACTGTAGAATTTGAAAACCCGAAAAAGGAAAAACATACATTAATAATGTTCAACACATCAGGCTACATGGTACGACAAATAGTAAATATAACCGGTGAGAAAATTGAATTAGATAAGGGTAACATAAAAGATGGCCTATATCTCTTTCAATTGTGCATCAATGATGAAATAATTGGGAATATGAAAGTTGTGGTAAAAGAGGAATTCTAAAAATGAACTTCAACCATGCACTACAATAAAAAACAACATGCTTACGATCCGGGCTACCTATCTCAGGAATAAATTGATTTTTGGAGTGATCCATCGAAAATGATTGCATCACATTAGGAAAAAGCATAAATACATTGAATGGGTGGATATAATACTTTTTATATCCACCTTACAAAACTAAAATCCTGACGATGTGGAATACACTCGCATGTTGGGAATATACGTATACCATACTTGGTAATTCCGGCATGCTGGGCCTGGAATTCGATCTCGTAGTATACCACATTGCTTTCCTGACGAACAATATGGAATGGTTTACGTTTTTCAACCTTTTCGGTCCCATTGTTACCTGATGCTACAATAACCATTTCAATGCTGATGTCTTTGGCATCTATTTCCGGTAAGCGCAATGCAATGCTGATCTTACTTTTAACGCCTTGTTTTAACAAACCTGAATGAGCTGAAGGAAATTCTGAGTGCACTACTTCAATCTTATCCCAATTTCGGGCAATCTTCTTTTTCCATTGGGCCACATCCATGGCCCGTTTGTAATAGTCGGATTTGAACATTTTAGTACGTTCAAATAGTTTCCCATAAAAACCGTCCTGGTAATCTTCGATCATGCGTTTCATGGTAAACTTTGGTGCTACATGAGCAATTGAGTTTTTAATATAGGAGACCCATTCTTCAGGGATATTCTTCGAATTTCGATGATAGAACAAATGTTGTATTTCCTGCTCAAGGATATTGTAAATAGTTTCGGCATCTAACTTGTTTTGAAGGTTTTGATCGTCGTAGGTACGGTCCATTGGAAGGGCCCAGCCGGCTTTTTCTTCATATCCTTCAACCCACCATCCATCTAAAACTGAGAAGTGCATACCTCCATTCATTACGGCCTTCATTCCACTGGTGCCTGAGGCTTCAAGCGGGCGTGTAGGGGTATTCAGCCAAATGTCAACACCCTGTACCAATTTTTTAGCCAGTTCGATATCATAATTTTCAAGGAAAAGAATTCTGCCGAGGAAGCGTTCCTGACGGGAAATTTCAACAATATCCCTGATTAGTTCCTGTCCGGGTTTGTCGTTTGGATGTGCTTTTCCTGCAAAGAGGAACAATACAGGACGCTTATTATTGTTTACGATTGATGCCAAACGGTCGAGGTTGTTGAATAATAACTTTGCTCTTTTGTATGTAGCAAATCGTCGGGCAAAGCCTATTACCAGTGTGTTTTCATTAAGGGACTTCAGTACCTCAACCATTTTATATGGATCTTCATGCCGGCGTACCCAGTTTGTTTCCACTCTTGACTTTACATAATCAATCAGAATTTTACGTTGCGATTGCCTTATATTCCATATTTCTTCTGATGGAACATCATAGATTTTTTCCCATCGGGTTAAATCAATCTGGTTGTGAATAAAATCTTCTCCAAATTTTTCATTATAAAGTTTCTGCCAGGCCTTGGCTGTCCACGATGCGTAATGAACCCCATTGGTGACATAACTAATGTGGAGTTCGTTTGGATAATACCCGGGATACATCGGATTAAACATTTCTTTTGAAACTTCGCCGTGTAACCAGCTTACACCGTTTACTTCCTGCGACAGGTTCATTGCAAGGTGGCTCATTGAGAAATTTTCGTTACGATCGGATACATTGATCTTTCCAAGTGCAAGAAATTCTTCCCACGATATGTTTAATCGCTGTGGATAATGAGCCATATAGGTTCGTACCAAATCTTCGTTAAACGAATCATGACCGGCCGGAACAGGTGTGTGAGTTGTAAACAGTGTCGAAGCACGAACTATCTCATACGATTCAGCAAACGTAAAATTGCTTTTCCTGATAAGATTGTTTAATCGTTCCAATCCAATGAATGCAGCATGTCCTTCGTTACAGTGATACAAGTCTGGATTATGCCCCATAAGATTCAGTGCGCGAATTCCACCTACACCTAATATCATCTCTTGTTTAAAGCGGTTCTCATTGTCTCCGCCATAAAGCTGATAGCTTATTGTACGATCCGATTCATTGTTTTCATCAATATCAGTATCGAGCAAGAACAACTTAATCCGGCCAACATTTAGCTGCCATATCTTGGCGTAAACCAGGCGACCGGGCAAATAGACAGATATTTTGAGAATATTACCGTCCTTATCGCTTACCGGTTTAATGGGTAAGTGCAGAAATTGCTGACGGTCGTAATTGGCCACCTGTTCGCCGGTTATTGTAATAAATTGCTTGAAATAACCCTGTCTGTAAAGTAATCCGACTCCAATCATATTTACATTCGAATCGGAGGCTTCTTTTAAATAATCGCCAGCCAGAATACCAAGACCACCAGAGAATATTTTTACTGAATCGTGAAATCCATATTCCATACTAAAATAGGCGATGGATTTATCCTTGGCATCAACTGGTGTATTTATGTAGTCATGGAATTTTGCCATTACACTTTCGTAATTAGCAATAAAGGTTTTATCCTTCTCGAGTTGTGAAAATCGTTCATAGGGGATCAATTCAAGAAGGGTAATCGGATTATATCTGCTTTCACGCCAAAGATCTTTACTGATGTATTCAAATAAATCAAGTGCTTCATAGTTCCATGACCACCACAAGTTTTTAGACAGTTGGTTTAATCCGGCAAATTTCTCCGGAACCGAGGCCTGTACCATTGCTTTGCGCCAAATTGGTTTTTCAATTGTCTTTGGTTTAATCCGGCCCTGATCCTGTTCTACGGGTTTCAGTTCGGCAATTTCATCTTTTCTGTCTTCAAGCTTGTCTAATGCAATTTTATAGGCATCGAAATAATTCGGGATCATTTTATCCCACAATACAAATTCTGATATTTCTTTTGCTGAATTCCTTGCGGCTTTTATTTCTTTATCGGTTTTTGAAGTAAAATCAGTTATGTGCCCAGCGATAAAATTTGTTGTCTCTTCGTCTTCCTTTGTCATTCGGTCAACGATATATACTCCATTGTTGCTATGCTCCTTATTCATCTTTATCCATTGCCCTATTCCTGACAAGGAAGTTGTTATACTTGGAATTGAAAAGGCAAGGCTTTCAAGCGCCGAGTAACCCCATGGTTCGTAATAATAAGGATAAACAGTAAGGTCGAATCCTACCAAAAGATCGAAATAGGAAATGTTAAAAATCCCATCATTACCATCGATGCTTGCCGGTACAAAAACAATCTTGAGTTTTGAGCCTTTGGTGTTTTTAAAATTCAGGGACTTCATCATTTTCATGATCGGATCGAACTCCTGATCATGAATTCCATGAGTTAATATATTATCATCACCGGAAATGCCCGATCCCTTTGAGTTTAATATATCGATAAGTTCCTTGCGGGGGCCGTAATGATTGGTTGGTACCATTATAAATGCCAGGGTTTCTCTTTCCAGTTTTCCTGATTTGCCGGCAGCCACAAGCGCTTTAATCAATACATCGATATCTTTGTTTTCGTACTTGTACCGGCCACTATTTAAAATCAAAAGAGTGTCATCGCTATACTTTTGATTTGTAAGAGCTCCGGCAACGGACAGCAGTTTTTCCCTGGCTGTTTTTCTTTTAGCGGCAATATCTTTTTCATTGAGAATGGAATCGACATCAAAGCCATATGGTGTTACTACATCAACTTTTTTTCCTAAGAATTGTTCGCTCTCAAACGAGGTGATACTATTAACAATAGTAAAAGCATCGGTATTTTGAGCAGCAATTTTTTCCAGCGATTGCTTCGAAACAACATTATACCGAACAGACATTTCATCTGCTTTAATCGATTCAATATTTTTATAGAAGCGATTTCCATGAGCAGCAAGTGTGCTGCCTAATACGGTTGAGTGTGCTGTAAATGTAGAAGCAATATTGGGTACATTTTCTTTTAGGTAAAGAATCCCAGCTCCACTTGTCCACTCGTGGAAATGGGCAACAATCGAAGTGCGCAGGTTGAAATGAAAACGGCTAAAGCTTTCGATTACTTTCCCGGTTGCATAACCAAATAAAGCAGGTTCGATATAGTCCCATTGGCCTGAAATTGAATCGACAGAAAACGATTCCCAAAGCTTACCGAATATCTTGTCCTTCTGACTAAAGAAGGTTGTAAAGTCAACCAAAATTACCATCGGTTTCCCGGGAATATTCCAACGACCGACCCGAACGTGTAATCCTTCACTTCCGGCTTTTGTCTTCCAAAGACTGAATAAGCTACTATCTTCAATAAACTCACTTACATCACCCGATTCACGATATACATCGGGGCCAATAAGAATATGCTTGTCTTTATATTCCTTTACCAGGTGTTTAGCCTTTGAAGAAACGACTGTGTGAATTCCGCTAATATTATTACAAACTTCCCAGCTTACTTCAAAAATTGCCTGAGGTTTTTTCATGTTTTCTGTCATTCTAATCAATTTTAAAAGGGATTAACGTAAAGCAGTTTGTTTTGTTTTTATGAAAATCCCGATTTTCGGAACGCAAATTTGCAATATTATTTTTATTAAAAAAGGTCTGAAACAAACTAATCCCAGACCTTGTCATATGCAAACGTTTGCAATCGTTATATCGAATTTATGTCTTATCTGGCTAAGGAAAAGTTTTTAGCCTTATCCTTTCGAAATTTTCCGGTATTCGCCGTATTTGATGATGAGACAACTTAGCAAAAGTGGCAAGCTATTTTTTCGTTGTTGTCTTTTTATTTTGTGTTCTTAATTTTCGCAAATTGGCCTGATATACTTTGATCCTTGCATGAAGTTCTTCTTCTGTCAGGTTTTCATCGTTTTTATCGACCGGACAGGTAGCTTTTACCCTTTCAGCAAAATCACTTACTACATTCATGAAATTAATAAAGGCGTCGTATGGCGAATTGTAAGGATTGAAATATTTATGCACGTCGCCATCTGAGAACCATTTAGTACACATGTAATAAAAATGATCGCTGTTTTGCAGTTTTTGCCAATCGCTGATTATGCCCTTGTCAGTACATTTTTGAATCATCGGAAGCAATTCATACAGTTTTCCGGATGCTTCGTCTTGTAATTCATTACCCAGCCAGGCAGTAAGATCGCGTTCTTCATCGGCCCATGATATGGCATTGGGAACATGAATAGCTGAAACCGGGTCGTACTTTTTAGCTACTTCAGAAGGCGTTAAGAAATTTATATCTGTGTTTTCGAGGATTTGGGTAGGAAATGCTTTCATGAAATCAAAAATCCCGGTCCCGGCATCCTGGTGCTCACCAAAGGTCTCATAGTCCACATCGTGTAGTAGACCTACTGCCTCCCAGAGCTGTTGATCTTCACCAAAATGCTCTGCGAGACCCTTCATGATGGCACCCACAGCGATCATGTGGTTGACCAGATTCTTGTTTTTCACGTTCTTCTTGATAAGAGCGATTGATTCCTCTCTGGTGATCATGCCTATAGAGATTTATCGGCTCTGTTTAAGGATTCACCTCGTCGGCTATCTTAAATACGGGGACCAATGTACTCAGGTGATTTAAGAAGGCGATTACTTGGCACAGAGTAAAAACAAGGACCAGAAAAAGATGCTCAACTTTGGGCTTATAGTAATGACGTTAACACATATCTTGACACATGTCTTTGGAACCCTTTACACTGCATCCTACCCCAGGATACGGGAGGAGTTCAACCTATCAATACAGCAACTTGGATTTATTGCTGCGATCCCACCTTTATGCCAAGCACTCCTTTCGATCCCAGCAGGGGCTCTGGCAGATAAGATTGGGTCAAAGAAGACACTGATACTAAGCTTAGTTGTTGCAGTTGTTGGAAGCATTCTAGCTGCCTATGCAAACAATCCAATTATCCTCATTATCGCCATCAGTCTAGTATACCTAAACACTACAATATACCATCCATCCTCCTACAGCTTTATCACCCGATTTTTCAGCCGAACTGATAGACCTAAAGCATTGGGGATTCATGGGGCAGGAGGCACCTTTGGTATGTCTCTAGGGTCACTAAGTCTTGGAATCTTCCTGGTGACTCTTGGTCTTGGATGGAGGCAGGTATTCCTGTTCTGGGCATTCCCGATAATAATCGGGTTACTAATGTCGCTTAGATTGCCCCCTGATGAGGATATCGAGGACTCGATCACAAGCTCAACAGATTCAGCTCAAAAAGTGGATGTGGGACCATCGAAGCTTCTGACTAAAGAGATGCTCACGTTTCTTGTTTATAGTGGTATTAGCATGATTGGGATGACTCTGATCGGGAGCTTTATGACCCTGTATATTGTGGATGTAAAAGGATTCACAGAAGTCCAGATGAACTTTCTATACGGATTCAGTAGGTTAACCGGTTTAGTATCAGCACCCCTAGGTGGATTGATCGCCTCACGAGTTGGCTCAAAAACGTGGTTACAAATTACCAGAGTACTTGTGATACTGCTACTTAGCCTAGTCTCAATAGCTCCAGGGGGTATAATCTTCGCAATAATTTATCTGATATACAGTTTCTCGGGAACACTGGGTATGGCTGCACGTTCCTCTCTTGTCGCCAGCCTAACACCGAGGAACCAACGTGGAATGGGATATGCTCTACTATTTCTTCCTGGAAGCATCATGGGAGCTGTCGCACCGGTAATCGCTGCGTACATAATATCCTCGTTCGGACACTCAGCGTTATTCCCGGTAGCCATCGGGATATACATAGTGGCGCTAGGAATACTATACTTCTTCATCAAAGACCCGGAAAAATAATATTCCATTTTATGCTGGTAACCCAAGAAAAGGAAAAGGCTATAAT
>CAYLZH010000250.1:0-7144 GCA_964388245.1 uncultured Bacteroidales bacterium | reverse complement strand
TGCTATACATGGAAAATAAATCAATATAAACATTAAAAAAGCAAACGCAACAACAGGAGTAAATACCTTTTCGCCTTTATTATTTCCGGCTGCATAGGTTTCGTTCTGAAGCTTTGCCTGCAATGAAGCTGAACCTTCTCCTCTCGAAATATCGGCGCGGTAGAGGACTCCAAGTGTACTGACCACAATTTCTTTGGCAGTAATTCCGGCAATAATGCTGATACTTGTTTTCCAATCGAAGCCTAAAGGTCGCATGATTGGCTCTATTGCTTTGCCCATTTTTCCGATGTAAGACCTCTCCTGATGTTCCATATCCTTCTGAAGTTGTAGTTCATTAATTTCGGTTTCAAGTGCAGACAGATCGACTTTACTATCACCCAAATTTAACGACTGGAGATAGGCATACTGTTGTTCTTTTTCAGTAATAATGGAATTATAATCTTTTGAGTATTCAATATTACGTGGGAAATATCCAAGTGCCCAGATTAAGATTGAACCGACCATAATAATACCTCCCATTTTTTTCAGGTATTGAAATCCTTTTTCCCACATATGCCTGATTGTTGCCTGAATAGTCGGTTTTCGATAAGGGGGGAGCTCCATTACAAATGGTACCTCCTCGGTTTTAAAAAATGTTCGTTTAAAAATCTTTGCCACTACGATTGCCACAATGATGCCGATCACATAAATCATAAACAACATTAGCGACGGATAGCTTGGAAAAAATGCACCGATAATTAATATATATACCGGCAACCTGGCACTGCACGACATAAATGGATTTATCAGGATAGTGAGCAATCGATCGTTGCGATTTTCAATTGTCCGGGTTGCCATAATGGCCGGAACATTACAACCAAAGCCCATGATCAGGGGTATAAACGATTTTCCGTGAAGTCCGATCCTGTGCATAAGCTTATCCATTATAAAGGCAGCCCTCGACATGTAGCCGGTGTCCTCCATAAAGGAGATGAATAGAAAGAGAATCAGAATATTTGGCAGAAACACAATAACTCCGCCAACACCTCCAATAATTCCATCAATAATCAGGTCTTTGAGGGGACCCGGTGCCATGATACGATCGATAAGCTGACCTATTATTGAAATTCCGGATTCGATCCAATTCATTGGGTACTGGCCTATTTGAAAAGTAGCAAAGAACATCAGAAACATAAATACCAGAAAAATGGGAAAACCAAATAGGCGGTGTGTCATGAAAGTATCAATTATTTCAGTTTTTCTCCGTCTTCTGACAGCTCCCTCGGTATATGTTTCTTTTAGTGCTCCGGCAATAAATCCATATTTTGCATCAGTAATTATTGTTTCGCTACTATCATTTAATGTGGTTTCAATAACATCGATATGATGTTGAGTAAGTTCTTTAATTTTTTCGTAATTGGGCGATTCGGAGATTGAAAAATGGGCACTCATATCATTTTCCAATAATTTAAGTGCAAGGAATCGCGGGGAGTATTTATCGGTAATCTTTTTGTTATTACGTATTTCACTTTGGATTTCTTTAATCCCCTTTTCAACTACTGGTCCATAATTTATGTGGATGTGCCGGATACTTGGCTCCTGGTTTTCATATACATCGATAACTTTTTTAAACAGGTCGTTTATACCTAAGCCTTTCGAACTAACTGTTGGAACAAACGGAATTCCTAGCATCCGGCCTAACTCATTGTAATTAAATTGGTCGCCTTTTTTTTCAAGTTCATCGTACATGTTTAAGGCTATAACCACTCGTAAATCCATGTCAATCAGTTGCGTAGTTAAATATAGATTACGTTCCATATTCGACGCATCGATAACATTAATGATAATATCCGGGACTTCACCAATTATATATTTACGAACAAACAGTTCTTCGGGCGAATAGGCAGTTAAAGAATAAGTGCCAGGCAGGTCGGCAATATGAAAGGAATAATCATCTTGCTTGAATACTGCTTTTTTTGTATCAACTGTAACACCGCTATAATTCCCTACATGTTCTTTCGAGCCTGATGCAATGTTAAAAAGTGTGGTTTTTCCGCAGTTGGGATTTCCAACCAGGGCAACATTTATAGTCTTTCGTTTTTCAAAGGCTTTTTGTCGAAGCAAATCGCCATTAATAGTGCCTTCAAAATTATTGCTTTTGGCTAATGATTTAGCCTCCTCACTTGTAATAACCTCGATATGCGATGCCTCCGACCTGCGTAATGATACATGGTAGCCCAACACATTATATTCAATCGGATCGCGTAATGGAGCATTTTTAATTACTTCAACTTCCTTCCCTCTGACAAATCCCATTTCGAGGATCCGTTTGCGAAAAGCCCCGTGTCCCCGGACTTTTACAATTACACCCTTGTCGCCATTTTGCAGTTCAGAAAGGTTCATATTTCCCCAATAATAATTATTTAGAATGATTCTAAAATATTATGCAATAATACTCTAAATTTGATTTACTAACAAGATTAACCAATGAGTTTCAGGGTATTTTTCAAATATTGCTAACATTGAGCAAAGTATAAATATTCATACCTAAAAATCGTTTAATCACCATATTTTATGTTTTAATGTAATATTTTTATTGTGGTTGCATTTCTTGAAGAAGAATTGATACTTTTGTCATTGAGAATTATACTAATGGAACTTGAGAAGGGAAATATATTCGATAAAATCAAAGAAGTCTTTGGAAGTATTTCGGGCAATTTAAATGTTCTGGAAGAACAAATTGATATCGATCTCCAGATGGAATATTTTAAGGCTTCAAAAAAAAGCAAAGAAATTCCTGCCGAAGATATCCTGATGCGCATGGACAACCTTTTTTCTGATGATTTTACAAATGATGAAAAAAAGACCCTGCTTGTTGATTTAGCAAGTGTAGATGATGTCGACGCATTTAGGGCAATTGAAAAGTATGCTTTATCGCCGGCAGAGGAATTACGCGAATGGACTATTTTAGCCATGCAGGAAAGCAGGATGATTCTTGAGAGCTCATTGCTTGATGAGAACCAGGTATTTATTTCCACCGGTCTTGGTGGTAAAGGAAGCAAATTGCGATATTTTGTTGTTCTGGTTCATCATCAAAAAGAAGATTTTAATGATGTCCAGAAAAACCTGATCAGAAGTGAATTCGATTATAGTTTGACCAAATATAAAGGAGAACTCGAATCGATTGTATTTTCCGGACCTTTTGCTAAACTTTTGGCTGTTGTACCAATCAATGCACCGTTAAAAGATTTGTTTCAGAATGCCATTCATGAAGCCAATCAGATAGGTGACTTTATAAAGGAAAATTTTATTGTTACTAATGTAAAGCAGCTAAGTGATAGTGAGATAAGTGACTTCCTGAATAAACCTCCCGGCGAAGTTGATGATATTAAAGATATTGAGGAAGAACTCGATTAAATCTTCTTTATTTCGTTTTGTTGCGAGAAACGATTATCCGATCGCGCTTTATTTATTTCAGTTTCAGGAAGTTTTAACCAACCCGAATTTGGATTCTCCGGAATATCAAATGCCGGAATAAATGGTTTTATATCAATAATTGGCGTACCATTAACCATATCGATTCCTGTAATATAAAGCACGTTTTTAATAACCTTTTCAAGTTTTACTATAGACAAGCCAATAGGATTTGGTCTTCGTGGTGCCCTGATAGCGAAAATTCCATGGTCAGCATCGTCGAGAAAAGGTTTTGCAACAAGTTGGTAGCCCCTGGAAAGGTGTAAATGATAGATAACGTAGATATGGCTGAATTGATCCAGGTTTTTTAGTCCCTCCATGTATTTTGGATCCACAATTATTTTACCCCGGATGTCGTTATCGGCTAAAGATTGAACAGGCATATTGAGTGCATGATCATACGGGCTTTCAATAATCCCGATGGCTTTGTAACATATTTCATCCATGTTTTTCAGGAAGTTGCTATAGGTAAGTGTAGCCTGTTAAAACATTTTCTTCTCAAATTCTTCGAGCTCATCGGACGACATTTTTGTTTCATCTGAAACATTTCTCTCTTCATCAACAAACTCGACGTTATGTGCATTGCAAAATTCGAGGGTCTCGTTTAGTCCATCCATAAACTTTTCGAAATCCTCTTTGTATAAAAATACTTTATGCTTTTCAAAATGGTATCGACCATCACGACCAAAGTGCTTTTTACTCTCAGTAAGAGTAAGGTAATAGTCGCCACGGCGTGTTGATTTGACATCGAAAAAATAGGTTCGCTTTCCGGCTCTCACAGCACGTGAAAAAATCTCTTCATGTCCATTTGAACCATTTTCTCCATTCCGTTCAAGGTTATCTGGTTTATCGTATCTTCCCATCTTATTGCTAATAATATCACTTCGTTCAAACAGAAGTCAAATATAGACAAATTATTCATAATTTTTTGTGCGATTAATTTTAATTTCATTTTATGTTTTGCCTGAAAACAACTTTCTTTGCTGGCTCAATAAATATGAGGTTCTTTAAGTTATGATTAGTAGGAGGTTGCTTAGGATTAAGGTGTTACAAATGACGTATGCCTATTACAAAGATGATGGTAAAACTATTGATAAAGCTGAGAAAGAGTTGATTTTTAGTATTAACAAATCATACGACCTCTATCATTATTTACTATTGTTACCCATTGATATTGTTGCACTTGCCCAAGAGAAAATCGAAAACGCCCGGGCCAGGCACAGACCCACTCATGAAGACCTGAATCCGAATACAAGGTTTATAAACAATCCGGTTATTAAGCAACTTGCCGAGAACGAAAATCTGCATAAATATTCTGCTTTTAAGAAACTTAGCTGGGTAAATCATCCTGAACTTATAAAAAACCTTTATTCGAAGATTATTGCCTCCGAATTTTATAAGGAATACATGGAGTCGAAGAATGTAGGATACGAGGGGCACAAAACATTTGTTATTGATTTATATGCCGAGTTTATCAGTAAATCGGAGCTGTTGTACCAATTGTTGGAGGAGATGAGCATTTACTGGAACGATGATTCGGATTTTATCTTTGGCATGATAGTTAAAACAATCACTAAATACCGGCCTGGTCATGGGGCCACAAAACCATTGATGCGCCTATACAAGAATGAGGATGATGCTGAATTTGTAAAAAAGTTATTTCGTAAAGCCGTAGTTGAGTTTAATGAGAATCAGGAACTCATTCATAGATTTACTCAAAACTGGGAGCTCGAACGGATTGCTTTTATGGATTTGTTGTTAATATCATTGGCAATCAGTGAGATGACAAACTTTTCCTCAATTCCTGTTAAGGTAAGTTTTAACGAGTATATCGAAATTTCGAAATTTTATAGTACCGAAAAAAGCAGTGTATTTATTAATGGTATATTAGACAAAATTATCGATTATTTGCGCCAGGAGAAAAAAATACAAAAACATGGCCGAGGCCTGATCGGCGAATCAAAGTAGCTTAATGTTAATCAATTGGAATGATTATGCGACATACTTTCTCAATCATTATTTTTGTTTTTACAACAGCATCAATTTCCAGTGCACAAACTGTTAATTTTTATTATGACCGGGGTGTTGAGAATCTTAAGCTGGATAAATTTGAAGAGGCTATTCAGGATTTTGATTATGTTACGCAAAACTATCCTGATTATTTCGAGGCCTATAATGATAGAGGTCTGGCACGCTTAGCTCTGAATGACAAGGAAGGAGCACTGGCCGACTTTTCCAAATCAATCGAAGTAAATCCGAAATATATAAAGGCAATCTTCAATCGCGGTGATCTGTATGTAAAATTAAAGAAGCCGGCCAAAGCAATTGAAGATTATACAAATGTAATTTCGCTAAATCCGAAAGTAACCGGTGCATTCGAAAAACGAGGGGTGGTTTTCTATACTGAAAAGAACTATGAGCCAGCACAAAAAGATTTATTGACAGCTATACAAAAAGGATCAAAGAATCCTGACAACTTCTTCATACTTGCCAAAATTGAAATGCAGTATGAGAATTATGCCAAGGCAGTTGATTATTTGAACAATACAATAAATCTTCGGGCTGAAAATGCCGAAGCATACTATGAGCGAGGAATATCAAATTATTATCTTGAGAAATACAGCAAGTCGAAAGAGGATTTTGATAAAGCAGTTGAATATGGGATTGATTCGAAAGAATTATATAATTTCCGGGCAAAAGTACATATTGAAACAAGCAGGTGGCAATTAGCACTTAATGATTATAACCTCTTAATTGATTCACTTAAGCAGAAAAGCGCTGATAACTACGTTTACCGGGGAATATCAAAAAAAGAACTTGGCAAAACCGAAATGGCAATCAAAGATTTTTCGAAAGCAATAGCAAGGGACCGTAGTAATACAATAGCTTATTTTGAACGCGGTGAGTGCTATTCAGTATTAAAAAAAGATATTCAGGCACAACGCGATTTCAACGATGCAATTGAAGCTAAACCTGATTGTTACCGGGCTTATTTCAAGAAGGGACTATTTGAATTTAACCGGAACAATTTCGACCTGGCAGTAAAGGACTTTTCAAAATCAATCAAGTATAATCCTGATGATGGTGAAAGCTATTATTTCCGTGGGGCTTCTTTTTTTGAAATTGGCAAAAAAAAGGAAGCATGTAAAGATTTAAAACAGGCCTCAGATCTTGGCCACGATGAAGCCAAAAAAGACCATTATCGATTATGCTATAAGCAGTAAAATCAGGTTTTGATTTTATCCGTTAATTTCTAATTCTACCCCGTAAGAATTTAATCACCAATGATTTTAACCAGAACACGCTTGCGCCGTTTACCGTCGAATTCGCCATAAAATATTTGTTCCCAGGGACCAAAGTCGAGTTGACCGTTGGTTATAGCACAAACTACTTCACGACCCATGATGGTTCGTTTTAAATGCGCATCGGCGTTATCCTCAAAACCATTGTGATGATATTGTGAGTAGGGCTTTTCAGGTGCAAGTTTCTCAAGCCATGTTTCATAATCCTGATGAAGGCCCGATTCATCGTCGTTAATAAAAACACTGGCAGTTATGTGCATTGCATTAACCAAAACCAATCCTTCTGTTACACCACTATCGGTAATACAGGATTGTACTTCAGGTGTGATATTAATCAACTCTCTTCTTTTGCTGGTCGAGAACCAAAGTTCTTTTCTATATGATTTCAT
>CAYLZH010000249.1:0-7187 GCA_964388245.1 uncultured Bacteroidales bacterium | reverse complement strand
ACTTTTTATCAACAGATGTTCAGGAAGTTAACTCCTGCGAAACTTGAGTTATTCATTCACTTCGAGTTTAAATCCGGCTCCATGAACATTTATTATCGTTACGTCTTCGTCAGGTTTCAGGTATTTCCTTAATTTAGTGATATAAACATCCATGCTTCGACCCATGAAATAATCATCCTTGCCCCACACATGTTTGAGTACAATTTCTCGTCGTAATAATTTGTTTTTATACTGACAAAGGAGCTTTAGCACTTCAGATTCTTTCCGTGTAAGACTGCGTTCAAGGTCGTTGTACGTGAGTAACTGATCGTTATAGTTGAACGTGAATTTGCCTATCTTGTAGACGACCTCATCATCAACAATAGATTTTTGATGCTTATATCGTCGTAATATTGCTTCAATCCTGAGGCTAAGTTCTTCTGAACTAAATGGTTTGGTAATAAAATCGTCGGCACCAAGTTTAAATCCCTTAATCTTATCTTCCTTCATTAATTTTGCAGTGAGAAAAATAATTGGAATTTCTTTGTTCAATGCCCGAATATCCTCGGCGAGGCTAAATCCGTCTTTTATGGGCATCATCACATCCAGAATGCATAAGTCGAATTTCGATTGTTTGAATGCTTTTAATCCGCTGATTCCGTTTTTCTGCAGTTCAATGTTGTAGCCTATCATTTCCAGGTAATCCTTCAGGATAAAACCCAGGTTGTCATCATCTTCGACAAGCAGTATATTTGCCAGGAATTTTTTCATTCCGTCCAAAGTTTAATTCAAACTATGTGAGTGGTAAATATACAAAAAATTTACTGCCTTTGTTCAATTCACTTTCAACATTAATACCCCCTCCGTGTAACTCAACCATATTTTTAACATAGTATAAGCCTATCCCAAATCCTTTTACATCGTGTATGTCGCCGGTTGGCAAACGGTAAAATTTATCAAAAATTTGGTTTTGTGTTTCACTGTTCATGCCAATGCCCCTGTCTTCAACCGATATTAATATACTATTATTCATGTTGGTTGTCGATATAGATATTTCCGGTTTTTCCGGTGAATATTTATAGGCATTATCGACAAGATTTGAGATAATGTTTCGCATATGCATTACATCGACCTTTGTTTCATAGCTATTGGCCCGAAGATCAAAATTTAGAGATACAGGTTTTTCACAATGCTCAAGACACAGGTTATTAGTAGTGTCTTTTATTAACTTGTGTAAATCGGTGTCGACAAGGTTCAGCTTTAATTCCCCTTTATCCATAACGGCCATTTGCAGAACTTTCTCGACCTGATTGCGCAGCCTTTGATTTTCTTCATAAATGATATTTGAATATTTTTCCACCCTTTCAGTTGTTCTTGTCGCAGAATTCAATAAAACCTCACTTGCCATTGATATCGTCGATATAGGTGTTTTAAGTTCATGGGTCATGTTGTTGATAAAATCGTTTTTCATCTCAGAAAGTTTTTTCTGCTTGATGATCGTACTAACAATAAAAGAAAAGCTGAAAATGACAATCAATAGAAATATTATTGAGAATATCATCCAGATTGACATATCGAGCAGCACAAACTTGCGTTTATCAGGGAAACTAACTACAAGGTTGTAACATTCCTTTTCCCAAATACACGACAAACAAGCCTTATGCACATTAACTGAAAATTTATCGCTACGGATTTTATTGATATCGCTTTGATTATTTTCAGTATCACAACACCTGACAATCCGGTACATATAATTCGTATCGACACAATGGTAATCAAAATGTTGAGTAAGCAATGAATCCAGCATTACATTATCAATCAGGTCGTAAACTGTATGTTTAATGTTCCGGCATACAATTGTGTCAGTAGATTCTGACTCCGGCTTAGGATTAATTTTCTCAATTTGATCGAGAACTTCTTTCAATGCAAGAGTAACACGGTGATCGAAATGTTTTTCGGAAAGGGTTACAGCATTTTTTATCCAAAAAAGCTGAGTACCAATTAATCCTAATAATGAAATTGAAGTGAGGATGATAATTATTTTAATCGTGTTCTTTTTCACAGTAAAAAGCTTTATTGATGTCCCCGGCAATAATATAATGCCCCCAATCTGATTCTAAATGAATTGCGCTGGTAAGCAATACAAACAGGTAATTCATTATGGTTGTGCAAATTTACATGTTGAAATTATGAACCTCCCGACCATTAACAATAGTTTAACACAAACAACAGTAGTTTAATAAATTAGCTCAACAAAATCTTATGTTTTAAAATATTAGGCTAAGACTTTTTTAAATCCGTTTAAATTGTTAAATTGTCGCAAAACTTTTTATGATAAATTAGGACACAGGGAAAATTGAATAGAGTTCGATTACTTATTCATTCTGTGGACATTTAGTCATAACAAATGGAATAAGCTTATGGATAAAAAGGTGTTCAAGGCAATAAAGATTTTTATTTCGCTTGTTGTTATTCTTCCACTTTCAGGTTTATCACAAGATCCGGTTACATATAATACCGACGATCTGCAAAACTTCGACCGTGTCATTGATATCGATCAGTTTAATGCATCGCTTATGCAACATTTAATTTTGGTCGAGATCAATAAAGAAAGACGAAAACAAAATGTAGAAGAACTCACAGCCGAGCGGATCCTTACACAGGCGGCAAAAGAACAAGCCGAAGGATTGGCTGATGATGAAGCTAACAAAATATATGATCCGGGTGAGACACCGGACCTTGTTATTGATTACGGAGGCACCTCACATGCTACCGAATTAGTCTCACGGATGTCGGTAAGAAAAGGAGCCGACTATTTCCCTTACAGTGAATTAGCATTAGAAACCGTAACACGCTGGGCCGAAAGCAAGAAGTACTCCCTGAAATTACTAAACCCCGCTTTTCATTTTGTTGGAGTAGGTATCTGTTTGGGCGACAGGGGAAGAAAGGTTTATATTTCAATAATTTTTGGAAACTATTTCACTTTTAATCCTGGAGCAGAACTTATCGATGACCTTGAAATACCGATTACCACAAAATCATATGGATTAATTGGCCGCGACGACAGGATTTGCAGTAAAATCGACAGGTTTAAGCTCAATAAACTTCAGGATGGTTTATCTGTAAAAGAAGGATATATCTATTTTAAAACTGATGATCTTAAAGAATTTAAGCGAATTATAAAGCGCGATAGCCGGGATGGATTAGCAGTAGACATAATACAGCGAGAACAATATCTTTGCAACGGTTCTAATATTGTCGATTTTGAATTACCAAACCGGGGTATCTTAACAAAACCGCTATATGCCAATAAAATCTACGATTACAACGAATACGACGAACCTGAATCAAGAAGAAAACTAAAAGTTGAACTTGCCGAACTACCGGAAGACATACAGAAAGATTATGAATTAAACCTTGTCCTGATAAAAGATAAAAGCTTTTGCACAGCCTTGCCACAGGCATTTTTAAGCGATGGAGGCGCAAAACCTTTCAAAGAAGTAAAAATGCTGGCCGATACAGTTACAATTAATTCAAAAATCCATTTTATTCCTAAAACCGCCGAAGATGAATTTATTCTTCGTATTCCTTACACCCGGGGAAAGAGCAATTTCACTTTCGACGATGTAAAACCTTGTGTAAACGAGATCAATGCACCTCCATATGTAATTAAGGAAGCCAATATTGCAGTCTATTCTTCGCTCGAAGCTTCAAGTAACCGCGATATGATTCAGAACCACAAACGGGCTGAAGATATACTTGAAGCTATTAAAGAGACACAAGAGGAGAATATTCAATCAGATATTATTACATCGAATAGCTGGAGCCTCTTTCGAAATGATGTTATTGGAACTGAATTCGAATCATTGGCATTTATGGGATTCAATGATGCACTCCGATATATCCGCGATAATAATATGTATGATCAATTGGAGCCGATTTTCGATAAGCACCGGTTTGCTACAATTCAATTACGTGTAATGTACGATTTAAGAGGCGAAAAGGAACAACAATATGTTCTGTTTCTTTTCAACAAAGCCATCGAAAAGGCAGACCTGCCTCTTGCTCTTGCCATTCAGAAATTTATATTTAAGACAGTTCTCGACAAAAGATACGACAAAAATGCGATCATAGAACAACGAATACCACTGGAATCGAAATTCGCAGGGCTTTTAATGAATAAATTATGGTTACAGTTGCGTGCCGGCATTATCGACAATGATTTATTCTACAAATCGGTTAAGGAACTCAACAAACTCGATCCAAGTAATCCTTACATAAAATACAATTTACTTGCTTGTCAGGTGAAAATGGGAAAAGTTGGCGATGATTATGAAATTTATAAACGACAAAGCACAATCGACAAGCTCTATAATTCAACAATAAGTAAAGCCACCATTGATGCGCTCAATCTCGAATATCAGTTTAAAGTTATTGCAGCCCTCGATACTTTAGACCAGGCACCTGAAAAATTGTTTGAAAGCCTCGATCGCATTAAAAACCTGGTTAATCTCGAAGTATCGTCATGGAAAAATTCTTTAGAACTTGCATATCTTTTTATTAATCATGGCGATTATCGATTTGCCTCGCGGATTTTAGAAATATTTGTTGAGGATACAAAAGTTGACGAAGAACTTTTATTTACCTATATTTCATTATGTTCTATTTCTGAAATCAAATTCTTTTCTTCGAAATTCGAAAAGGCCATGGTCAAGGCAAGCGATTTGAACAAGAAACGATATTGCCAGTTGTTTGACGGAGAGCATCTGTCGTACAGGGTACTGGAAAACCCGGATGTTAAATCACAATACTGTAAGGTTTGTAAGTAGACTTTATTTGGAATTCAGCTGTTGCATAAAATCATTCTCGATTTCATTGTATACTACAAGCAGTCGGTTAATTTGAAATTAATGCTTAGCTATTATTGAATTGATTCATTGTTTGTTGAACCCCTATTGACACAAATGCTTTAATCATTTCACCTGCACGATCGGTTCGTTCAGATAATTGCCTGTGTTCCTCATGCGACCATTCCCCAAGAACATAATCGACTTGTTGTCCGGTTCCAAATTCATTCCCAATTCCAAATCGAAGCCGCGCGTAATTATTTGTGCCGATAATTTGATTGATGCTTTTAAGGCCATTATGGCCTCCATCGCTCCCTTTTGATTTTAACCGCAAAGTACCGAATGGTAATGCCAGATCGTCGAGAACGACAAGAACCTTATCGACCGGGATTTTTTCTTTTTGCATCCAATAGTTTACAGCCTTTCCGCTAAGATTGACATAAGTGCTTGGTTTTATAAATATTAATTGTCTTCCCTTAAACCGTAACGTACTATGCCACGCATATCGTTTCGAGCTAAAAGAAATATTGGATGCCTCAGCTAAAGCATCCAATATTGTAAATCCTATATTATGTCTGGTATTGTGGTATTCCGGGCCAATATTGCCAAGACCCACTATCAGAAATTTCAATTTTCTATACTTCTAATAATTTATTATTCTGTGGCTTCTTGTGTATCTTCACTTGCACCTTCGCCTTCAGCCTCTTCTTCATCGTCATCAGCCATACCTCGTGCTGCCCTGGTTAATTTAACTGAAACAACTACATAGTTCTTAGGATCTAATAACTCAAGGTTATCAAAGGTAAGTTCGCCTACTTTTATACTTTTTCCTAAAAATAGATTTGTTACATCGATATCCAACTGATCGGGTAGATCTTTTGGTAATGCACGAACTTTTAAACGCCTATGTTCAAGAGTTTGCTTACCCCCTTGCTTAACACCTTCGGCCAATCCATGAAGTTGAACCGGAACAGCAATATTGACATGCTTACCTTCAAAAATCTCAAGAAAGTCGATGTGAAGTATTTTATCGGTTACAGGATGAAACTGGATATCCTTCAAAATAGCCATGTGTTTTTTACCATCAATCTCTAAATCGACCAAATAGACATGTGGTGTATACACTAAATGCCTGAAGTCGTTTGTTGGTGCTGAAAAATGAGCTACTTCTTCGCCCCCGTACATAACACAAGGAACATGATCCATTTTTCGCAGCATTTTTGTGTTTAATTTACCAACATTTTCACGACTCTTTCCACTAATTGCAATTGTTTTCATTTACTTAAATTTTTGTGCTACTTGGAATTATCATTACTGAATTTGAAATTCCCCATCACACGTTCAACAAATTTTTTTGAGCCTGCAAATATACAACTATCAATAATTATTTCAACAGGAAAAATGGCCTGGAAATAAAATACGGAAGCAGGTCGACCAAAACCTGCTTCCTATCTTCACTTAAATAATTAACCGGGTGAACTTTATCTCGAACATGAATTCAGAATATAAAGAAATTCAATTCAAAACTGAAATTCACCCCCATAACCATGAAATTAACCAATTTTCATTGGTTGAAATTTTACTAAACAAATTTCGCACATTTTATTAAAGAAACCAATTTTATCATCTCCCGGAAAAAGACAAGCATTTACTTTCGTTCATATATATGCAATATCCTTCACCTGCCCGAAGAAATTCTATTTCGTCGATATTAAAGGAAGGCCAAAAAATCCTGCCTGATTCATCTCTGATTAATTTTACATCTCCACTTTTCGAATTAAACAAGTCAGAAATTAACACAGATTCTTTACATGGATAGCCTAACATGCTATTCCCTCTTGGAATGTAACAAGGTGTGTTGCTACAATTAAGAATCTTCCCCTCAATTTCAAGGGCGAACGGTTGAGAACTTTTAATAAGATAGGCTTTGCCGGCTCCGATGGTTTCTAATTGCTTAATATTTAATTCGGGCCAGTAAGCCTTACCATTTTCATCTTTTATAAGAATTACATTCGATAAATTTTCACTGAAAATCTTATCCACATGAACTGATGTCGGAACAATATAAGTTGATATTATATTCCAACCTCTGTGAATTTCAATATGTTGGCTGTCAAACGTATTGTCAGAGCCAGGCAAGGAATCTTGAGATTGCGTTTCGAAACAGCCCAAATCGGGTGGGTCATCTGACGGGATTTTTGATCCATTAAAATCAAATCTTTCATCAATACCAATCCCGGAGTCAATGCCAGGAGCGCCATCTTTCAGATGAAAATTATAGTTTTTTACATTCACAAACATCGGATCAGCGCATATTGAATTAAACGCATTTCCTGTTTCAAATTGATACTGAGACAGATT
>CAYLZH010000248.1:0-7207 GCA_964388245.1 uncultured Bacteroidales bacterium | reverse complement strand
CACCTGTAACGAATTTACATACTCACTTTTGCTCTCCGGTAATTCTGTAATAAAATATGAATTTTCAAGGAAGTAATTATAATAAAGAAGCAAACCGGGATTTTCGTTCTTTATGCGATCGACATATGATTGTCCAAAGGCATCGGCTATTCTTTTATCAGGTTCAATATTTTCCAATTTGATACTTTCTTGTGCGATAGTTCCTATCGATAATGACAAGATTAGAAAAAGTACTATTGCTGTAGTAATTTGCTTTCTCATATTAGTTTAGTTAATCTTATTTGATGCAAAACATTTGAGTAATAATTAAATATAACCGGATGTATATTTTCATTTTATGCATCCGGTTTCAAAAAAAGACCTCAAAGGCAGAGGTACCACTATGAAAATCCCTAAAACTCAAACCTAACTAAAAAACGCCTTTGAGGTCAAGTTGTTTATAATAAATAGACATTATAGCAAAGAAAAAGGTTGTCAGGTAAAAGCCATTATTCGCCAGTCTATTGTTATTTTATGGTTAACCAGGTTTTATAATGGCTAATCTGCTATAGATTTTCTAATAAAAAGTTAATTTTTCGTGTGTAAAGATGATATCGGGTATTACCACCATAAATACTGTGGTTTCTATTGGTGTAGATTTGCATTTCGAATTGTTTATCGGCCTGAACAAGTTTTTCTGTAAATTCCATAGTATTCTGAACATGAACATTATCGTCGGCACTTCCATGGCAAATCAGGTATTTTCCTTTAAGCTGATCGGCAAAATATAGTGGAGAGTTGTTGTCATATCCATCGGGGTTTTCCTGTGGAGTTCTCATAAATCTTTCAGTATAAATATTATCGTAATAGCGCCAGTTTGTTACGGGAGCAACAGCAATACCTGCCTTAAAAATTCCATCGCCTTTTTCAAGGCACAGGGTTGAGATAAATCCACCATAGCTCCAACCCCATATCCCAATCCTTTCAGGATCGATATATTGAAGGGTTTGCAGAAATTTGGCAGCTTCAACCTGATCGATGGTTTCGTACTTGCCCAATTGCAAATAAGTCATTTTCCTGAACTCCTCACCTCGCGCTCCGGTTCCCCTACCATCAACCGATACAATTATATACCCAAGTTCTGCCATAACATGCTCCCAGCTTATGCTCCATCTGTCGCGCACAGTTTGAGAGTTTGGCCCACTATATTGTGTCATCAGAACGGGATACTTTTTATTTTGATCAAATGCCGGCGGTTTTAATATTGAAGCATTCAGTTTAACTCCCCCGGAGGTTTTAAATTTAAAGAACTCTTTTGTATTAAATCGGTAATCCTTCAACATATCGATATATGTCTGGTTGTTTTCAAGCACTCTGATCTCTTCACCGGTTTCACTATTCAGGGTTACAAGTGTGGGTGTTCTTGCCGACGAAAAAGTATTAATGAAATATTGATAACTTTTACTGAATGATGCACTATTGCTTCCCTCTCGTAATGATAGTTTTTTCATTCCTCTGCCATTCATTTTTACCGAATACACTTCGCGCTGAAGGGGTGATACTGCTGCAGCCTCAAAATAAAATAATTGTTTCGTCTGGTTAAAACCGTAAAAATGGGTAACATCCCATTTACCTTTTGTTAATTGCTTAACAAGCTTTCCACTTAAACTGTAGAGATAGAGATGATTGTATCCATCACGTTCGCTCGAAATCACAAAATGTTCACCATTTTCCAGGAAAGTAAGATCATCAAAATAAGACTCATCGATATAATATTGATTTTCATCAGTATAAAAAACATTCGAGCTGCCTGTCTTGCTGTCGGCCATTAGCAATTCAAGTTTATTTTGCAGCCTGTTTAGCCGGTAAATGCATAATTGATTCGCCCCCTTAGTCCACCTGATTCTGGGAATATACTGATCGGTTTCGCGGCCAACATCCATAAGAATACTCTTATTATCATCCAAATGATAGACATGGACCGAAACAATTGAATTATCGTCGCCGGCCTTCGGATATTTCCAAACCCTGTGCTCGGGATAGAGTACATTTTCTTCGATTGTAGGTAATTGACCGGCAAACATTGTCATACCAAATTCGGCAACATTGCTTTCGTCGAAACGCATAAAGGCGATCGATCTGCTATCGGGCGACCATTCGAAAGCCTTGTTAAACTCGAACTCTTCTTCGTATACCCAATCCGGTGCGCCATTTATAATATGATTGAATTTGCCATCGGAAGTAATTACATCCTCATTGCCCGAATCGATATTTTTAATATAAATATTGTTTTCACGCACAAAAGCAATCATATTACCATCGGGCGAGAAAGTGGCCAATTGTTGTTTGCCAATATCCGAAAGTGTTTCTATGGTTTTCCTTTTGAAATCGTATACATAATAATTGGCAGTAAACGATCGTCTGTATATTCTTTCTCTGTTATTGTAAAGCAGGACTTTATCTTCACTGCCATTGAAATCATAATCATTTGTCGATTGGAAATTTTCAACTCCAAGTGATGGAATATTCAGAATGGTATCAATCATTTCACCATCGCTGTAGCGGTATTTAACAATGAATTTTCCCCTACCTTCCAAAGTAGTATAATGTTCACCATCATTCATTGAGCGAATACCATGAACCGAACGGGGATAAAACTTGTACTCCTTTATAACTTCTTCGAGGCTTATTTTCTTCTCACCTGTTTGAGACCATAGCTGTGTAAAAATCAAAATTAAGATTGAAAATACCAGTGAAATTTTCATTGTTCTCATGTTTATTCCATTTTAGTTTTCTGATGTACAAATGTAGTAAATGATTGGATTGGTGATAAGTTTAGTACGAATCAAGTCTTTCCTAAGGAAAAAAAAGGATTATAAGAAACTATAAATCTTTTCGTCAGGATTATTGGCAATGCATAAAAGCTTATCGTTTTCAGGCAGTTGCTTTTCCTTTTCTATTTCAAATTCGTGGCCGTACCTTAAAAACACCCATGAAAACAACAGAACCATCAGTGTTGGCATCTGTCCGAGAATTCCATTACCGTAGCTTGCCACCATTATCCCAAAGAATCCTGCGATTAGGCCTAACATGATAAATCTCAATTCCGGGTCGCTCATTTTCGACCAAATTATTATTGAGGATCTTATTAAAATATAAAACAATACAAACAAGTGCAGGGCCAGCCCAACAATACCCATTTCGGCCCATATTTTCACGTACCAGCTATCGGTGGGAGTTTGCGCAAGGAATGTATTAGGGCTAAAGCGAAGCCCCCAGTTCCCGGCCGAACCAACTCCGCCACCCAATGGCCTTGTTGCAAGATACGATTTTAGTTTTCGCTGATTTTCGAGTCTTACCTGAAGTGATGCATCCTGAGGATCTAAAGCCGTTCGCATCCTGTTAATTTGATAATTCGCTTGTCCAATGTTGGTAAATTTCAACATAAAGAATATTGATCCACCAATCAGTAAACCAACAAATAAAAGTTTGAAATTTTTACTCAGGAATAGAAATAAAAGTGCTCCGGTTGCAGGAACTGCCATTGCTCCTCGGGTTCCTGAAATAAACATACCTAACAGGGTAAGGAAGCATGCAATTGCAAAAAATATTTTTTTCTTTTTTGTACCGGGTCCCAATGCAATAATCCCTGATGTTAGAGTAGCATGTGCCATTGCCGCACCAAACTGGCCTGCATCGCTGTAAAATGAAAAAACCCTTAAACGCCCGAAAAGGATGTGTGTAACATTTCCCCCGGCGTCGAGCCATGCCTGCTCCCAGGGATCAGGCCCTAAAATCAATTGCTGAAATCCTTTAAGGACTGCAAGTATCGATATCCCCATCCAAATCTTCAGAAAAAGATCAAGGTCTTTTAAACGATGAAGCACAACAAGAGCAGCCGGGATAAACAACAACTGATAAAAAGCTACACCACGCATGGCATAAAACCAGGCAGCGGCACTAACCATCTCAGGATTTGCCAGTTCCATAAATGTATACCCCATCCAAATAAGCGAAAGCCATGTGAGGTAATTTTTTGCAGGTGCCCAGTCGAGTTCTACCCATCCTTTCAGGAATAGACTTAACATTACCAGTACCAGCAATCCATCGGTTGATAGCCCTAAAGGAGCCGGAACATATCGGATAAGCCCATTTATGGTAAATGCAAATATCAGAACGATAATTAATGTAAGTCGGGGATTTAAATAAAGAATTACTACTCCGGCTACTGCAAAAGGCATTCCTATAAACATTACAGCGGTCATTAAACCTTTATCGGCTATCATATTTGCTGCAACAAAAATTATATAGAACAACAGCATCAGGATAATAGGTTTCCTGATTAGCTTATAACCCGTATCAGAATAGTACGATGACATGAATACCCGCCTACTTGTTAATCATATATTTAAACTCGTTGTTTTTGATAAATTGCCATCCCTTTTTCGGGATTTGTGCAAAGTTAATAGTCAATTCCTTATTCAGGAAATAATATCCGACTAAAACGCCAACAAGTGAATTTAATATTGTAACAACTGCTACGGCCTCAAGTGTATTGAAAATAAGGATGGCAAGGATATCTCCAATTATATTGGCAAGTGCCATAAAAATAACTTTTATCAGATTCGAGCGGGGTTTGTTTATGCAATCCAGGGTTACCCCGGTAAATCGGTCGATTGTAAGGACCATGCCATAAATAAGGAATATCCTGAAAACATTAACCGGTGATGCCAGATCGTTATATTCCGATCCTCCAAGGAAATCGACCAGTTCGTTTGCGAACAGGTATAATAACATCATCAGCGGAATAAAAAGCAGTGTTAAAACACCCGAATATCTGTAGAAAATATTCTTAACCTCCTCGTTATTACCAAGCCTGCTCTCGCGCGACATACGTGGCAATGCTACGGCAATGAAACTTCTCAGGGGTATTTCCAAAACTTCGATTAGTTTTATTGGTATGGCATAAATTGCAGCATCAGCCTTGGTCATCATTATTCCTAACAGGATTGTATCTGAACTCTTTAATAAGTTACTACCTACGAGAGTACCAAGGCTAAATTTTCCAAAATTAAGCAATTCCACAATTCTGGTCTTTTTGGCTTTAAACAGAGTTGCAAGTCCCGACCAGCGCATCATTATCCCAAAAACCGATGCAAGTGCATTCGATCCTATATGTGCATATACAATGTACACAACATCTAATTTCAGGACAAAATAATTGATTGTTATAAACACTATGAAACTCCCCATTGAAACAAGCCTTAGAAGAATGATGGAGTCGAATTTCTGCTTTGCCTGAAGAATTGTAAGGCTATTGTTGAATGGAAGAACTGCTACAGCCATTAAGGGATACCAGACAAAAAACAAGTGAAAACCTGATTCGGAAATGGCAGTTGGAAAAAGTAAATAGCTTGCATAAACCAATACTATTACCACTAATGTTAAAACAATCTGAATAACCCATCCCGAACCGACAATTTCATTGCCTTCAGCATCGGAAAGTGCACCGGCCAAAAACCTTACAACGGCAGTCCGTGTAAGTCCGAATCTGACCATTTCAACAAATGTTACGGCAGTGATATACATTACCCACTCGCCAAACAGATCCTTGTTAAAACTTCTTGCCAGGATAAATATGCTGAGAAAACCTAACACAGCAAAGATAAAATTCCCTGAGAGTGACAAGAAATTTTTATTATTAGCAATATTTCTAATGATCTTTTTCAAATCTGTACTATGTGTTTCGGGCTTCTGAATCTATTGCTTCAACACCTACGAAAAGGATTAGATTTTGTTATGAGACCAAAAATCGAGTGTCAGGATTTTCTTCGCAAGGCGCCTGCGCCAACTACGTTTTTTAGGAATTTCTCCAATCATTGAGTCAAGATAATCAACCCTCGATCCATTGAGCAATACCATAGGATCGTGGTTTATCGAACTTTTATATAATTCGAGTGCCTGGTTATCAGCCTTAGTCCAGTTGCGGTTAGCCCTGCACAGGAACAAACTCAAATTTCCTTTACGCACTAAATCGGCAGAAAACTCATTATTTAACATAGCGGGTAAAATAAAGAACACATAATCGAAATTCTCGGCAGTAAAGCTTTTAAACTGAAGTAATGATTTAAAATCCTTGATATCGAAGAAATCATTATTGATTTCATAATAATAAGTATCGGAACATTCTATCCGTAATAGGAAGTCGTTGCTTTCGCCAATAAGTTTAGCTTTTGGAATGATTCCCTTCAATGAAATCTTTTTTATTTTCTTTACAAAAAATTGAATGAATTTCGGCAATTCAAGCTTTGTCTTTATTCGGGAAGTATCTTCTTTTACCGGGCTGATTATAATTACTTTATTGCCTGCTGTTCTGAGCTTTTCAGCAAGAAGATTTGTTATGAAGGATTTACCTTCGTTAATCCGGTTACTCGATACATTTATTTGAAATGCTTTTCCTTTTGGAGGTTTTTTCTTTAAGGCCTCGAGCTTAATCTTTTGGATCATAATCTCGACCAGCCTGTTTCGGATATATTTAAAATCAACTACCGACTTTTTTTTTGTAATCAGTTTTGGGAAAACACCAAGTAACGGAAGTTTGGTAAATTCGTTTAGCCTTTCAGGTGTTTTCACTGTTTTATCTAAAAACTCAAGTAAAATAATTGCGGCTGCAACCATCACAAAACCAACAATAAAACCAACAATTATCAGAAGGTTTCTGATTGAAGCTTTGGGCCTGAGAGGGTAAAATGGCGGGTCAAGTATTTTTATATTCGATGATATTTCGATGTTTTGCTCCTTTAGTTTACTCTGATTTAGGCTGTGCAGGTTATTAAGGTATTCCTTCTCAGCAATTGAAATCTCTCTTTCGATTCGTGACAGTTCGGAGCCCAATGGAGCAAAAAGGTCATATTTCTTATAAAATTCTTCTTTTCGCTGAAGGATAATTTCGGCCCTTGCCTGGGTTTCTTCAACTACTATTGCATTTTCGAGCCACTGCTGAAGCAAATCGTTCAACGGGATGCCAGAGGTTGACCGACCATATGTATCGAGGGCTTCTACATCATTTCTCAGGCTAAGTTTTAACATTTCTGCCTCTTCGTTCCATCGGGCTATCTCGGCAAAATTTCCCTTTTGGTATACATCAGCCATGGCAATTTTCGATGATAATTTGGCCAGATTAGCACGTTTTTCAAGAATTTTGTCACTTTGGAGTGATATGCTTGTT
>CAYLZH010000247.1:3522-7235 GCA_964388245.1 uncultured Bacteroidales bacterium | reverse complement strand
CTTCCATATTGTTAAAGAACGGGTTATTTACAGTCCCAAAAGTCCGCATATTAGGCGAAGTATTAATATAGGTATTTATGAGTGGTGGAATGGTTTCATTGTGTGATCGTACTTCGCGCGATAATATTGCCAGGTTTTCTTTTAGTCCTGATCCTGTAAAATAGGATTCTATTTTTTCTTCAGGATGATTATAGCTGACCGGTTCGATTGCTTCAACAAGATTGTCTTTATCAGGAAAAAATTTCTTCAGAAAAAAAACAATCATGTCCCGCGCCAGTTTATTCATCTGGGTATAAATAGATACCTGACCGAAAAAATATTTCATCTCAGGATATAATACAACTAAAGCACCCAGTCCATCCCAAAGATTATCAAGTGCAAACAACGATTTTCGGTTGTCGTTCGACGATTGATAATCGGGTTGTATAAATGACCGCCCCAATTCTATGGTATACGGAAGATAATCAGCAATAAATTTTTCGGAAAACCTGAACAGGCGGGCAGTACCAATTTTCGGAATGTTATTCTCATCCCTGGGGGCATTCCGGCAAATTACATACCTGTACCCTCCTATTATTTCTTCCTTGTCTGGATTCCAGACTATTAATTGATTATATGGGATTTTAGCCGTATCGAGTGTGTCAATATCGCAAGGCTTCCCGGTACCACTGCCGGTTTGCCTGTAAGAAATTTCACGTAGCCGGCCAATTTCATGCAACACGTTTGGAGAATCATGATATGTAACCGAAAATATCTGATTATTGTCTTTTAGGGTACGACGAACCAGTTTTTCATCAGAAAGTTCTGATTTTAATAATTCTCTGCTTATCGGATCAATTATTCTCTCCATTTAGTAATTAAGGTGTTGCAGCTAAGCTGTTTTGTTTTTCCTCTCTATTCAGTTATGAAACAAAGGTATAAAAATTATTAAGTGCCAAAACGAATCAGGAGGATTGAATTTTCGAGTTCATAATTGGCGGGTCACCACCATTTTATATTTTTACCCCCTCGATGAAGCATGAGTTTACTGAACATATTTCCGGAATTGGTGATGTGCAATTTGTGCAAAATCCAAGATCGAAGAGAATTAATTTACGATTAAAACCAGGGAACATTGTCAGGGTATCGTTTCCTCCCCGTACCAGTATCAGTAAAGTAAAGGCTTTTGTTACAAGCAGAAAACAATGGATTAGTGATCATCGTAAAAAACTGGACGCCCTTGTACTAAAAAGCCTGGTTGATCCTGAAAAAGGATTACGTACACATTTTCATATTTTTCAATATAAAACACACGATCAACTTAATTTTAAAGTGAATATAAGTAATGGTCTGGTTAAGGTTTGCTATCCCAGGGAAATTCCGGTAGCTGATCCAAAATTGCAGGATGGTTTTAAGTCGATTGTTATAGCCATTCTGCAAAAAGAAGCTCAAAATTATTTACCAGGCAGGGTGGATGCACTTGCCACGGAATTTGGGTTTTCGTATAAGCGCTTGTCAATTAAAAATACTAAAAGCAAGTGGGGAAGTTGTTCTGCTGCTAATAACATCAATTTAAGTCTTCATTTAATGCAGTTACCTTTTCATCTTATCGATTTTATTATCAAGCACGAGTTGTGCCATACGATACATAAAAACCATGGCCCGGAATTTTACAAACTACTAGATAAGATTACGGATAATGCTAAAGTTCTTCAGAAAGAGGTTCGAGATGCCCGAATGATTTGGGTTTGATTGAAAATGAGGTCATATTTGCCTGTTATGAATTGGTGAAAATCACCGAAGTTATTTCTTCCTGACTTTCTTCTCAATCGAAAGTTTTGGTGAATCAAATGCATAGGCAATTAGTTCGCCCTCAGTGTTGTATTCACGTATCAGGTTAATGTCTTTTTTAGTGATCTTGTTTATGCTTTTTACGCCTGCATCGGCAATTTCCCATATATCTAATTTGTTGTGATCAATCTCCTCCTCGTTTTGTTTTAATACATTCTTTTTAAACAATCGTGTGGCAAGTTGTTTAAGGTTAAGATATTTTTTATCGTCGTTGCTGGTTTCAGCAGCCTGAGCCAATAAACCCTGTGAATGGATTTCAACAGGTTTAACCATCCTTTTTTTAGGGTTTGCTTTTTTCTTTAATGGTGGCTTAACCATTTTAGGATCCAGTTTTTTGATATCCTGCTTTTCCGGTTTATTATCTTTTTTGTCTTTGGTCCCTGTTTTCTTCAATTCTTTGGGATCGACCTGGGGTGGTTTTACCGGATCTTCCTTTTTTTTCTTGATTTTCGGTGAAAAAACTTCTTTCGATTTCAGTAGCTTTTCCTTTTTTGCCTTTTCAATTTCTTTCAGACGTTTCTCTTTTTTGAGAGCTTCTGCTTTTTTGATTTCTTTTTTAGCCAGTTCGGCTGCTTCAAAAACTTTAACATCATCAATAGCTAATTCATCGTTGACAGAAGTGGATGATTCAGGAGGTATATTGATGGAAGATTGTGTTTTTTCAGGTGTTTCATCATGTTGGCTGTACTGAGTGCTGTTCTCTAAATTGTCTTTCCCTCCGGTAATAAAAAGTGAAAGAATAAGAAAAATACTTGCAGCAATCGAAATTGTGGTATAAAATTTATTGCGTGAAAGGCCAAAAATCAGTACACGTTTTAATGATGATTTTTCCTGATATTTTATACTTTGATCGGCAGATAATTTCGACTTCAGGTAGTATTGATATTCCTTTTTCTTGTCGGTGTTTTCATTCAGAAAGTTGTCAAATTCTAGTTTTTTGTCAGGATTTAAATCCCCTTCAATCGATGCAATGGCATATTTATCAAAATCGTTCAGGAAATTGGAGGCATTTTCACTTTCATCTTTCTTTAAATCATCTTTGTTTGAAAAAATATGTTTGTCAGTTTCAATAGATAAATTTTGAAAATCCTTCATTTCATCCAGCTCGGATTTCAGATCAGGATTCGATGCAAGAAACTCATTGAATTCTGATTCAAGTTCCCGGTTCAGATTTCCATCAAGGTAATCTAAAAAGAATTCCTCATAATTTTGCCTCGTAATCAACATCGCTAATCTCCATTAATTATTATACAACTGCCTCGCAACTTCCAATATACTGCTTCAAAAATAACCGAGCCCGGTAAATATACACTTTTACCTGCGATTCGTTCAGGTCGGTAATCTCTGCAATTTCTTTATACGAATATCCTTCATAATCGCGTAAAAGAACAACCGAGCGTTGAACGTCCGATAGCTTGCTAACAGCTTTATCCAATATTTCTTTTAAATCCGAATAATGTTCTTCGTGAGCATATTCTTTACTGTGTACATTTTCAAAATCTACGATTCTCTTCTCCTTCCTTATTACATCAATCATTGTATGATAGGCAGTAGAATACAAATACGATTTTACTTTCTGAAAGCTGACAGCTTCGGTATTTATCCACAACTTGGTAAACGATTCCTGAACAATGTCTTTTGCTTTTTCCTCGTCTCTGATGTTTTTCAGGATAAACCTGAAAACTCCGTCAGAATGCTTATCAACAGCAATATTGTATTCTTTAACCGTCATTATATTTTCCAAAAGTCAGCCGTGAGACGAATTCGAATTGCAAAAAGTTACAGCCAATAAATAAAATGCAAGGTACAAATTATTTAACAAAGAATCAGTATTAAAGTAATTCAAAAAGTTGTAATATTGTATTGCTCTAATTTTTGCGAGA
>CAYLZH010000247.1:1159-3512 GCA_964388245.1 uncultured Bacteroidales bacterium | reverse complement strand
CTTGGTCATTTTTATGCTTAGAATTGCTTATACTATATTTTTACTTTTATTTTTTAGCCTGTTTGTAGCAAATCTTATCAATGCACAGGATTGTTCCGATATTTTTATTTCAGAATATGTGGAAGGTACGGGAAACAATAAGGCCATTGAAATTTACAACCCGACAGCAAATGCGATTGATCTTTCAGCTTATCAGGTAAAACGATATAGCAACGGAGATAATACAGCTGCTGATGGAGGCATAACAACCTTATCCGGTACAATACAACCTTATAGTACCTTTGTTTTCACAAATGGGCAAACCGAACAATTAGGCGATTATCCACCCTGTGATTCAGTCTTGCGTGCATTAGCCGATCAAACAGATCATGCATATCCTGCACCAATGTATATGAATGGAAATGATGCAATTACAATTGAGCATATCAGCGGAACATTTGTTGCTATTTTTGGCAAGATTGGAGAAGACCCGGTATATGGCTGGTGTGATATAGATTCATTGAATTATGCAACAGGTACGTATTGGTGGTTGTCATGGACTTCGAACCACACACTTATTCGTAAGGCATCGGTAAAAGAAGGTGTAAAACATAATCCGGGAACATTACAATCACCTTACCTCTATTTTATGGTTCATAACGAATGGGACACGGTTCCCGGATATTGGAGTGCACAAGATACTGCCCACATTACTGCAGACATATGGGATAACCTGGGATGGCACGATTGTGAGTGTGACCCTAATTACAGCATCAATGATCCTGCTAAGCAACACGATGTATTCTTCTTTCCGAATCCGGTTCAAGGCAGCAATTTTATGGTAAAGGGTAATGAAATAATTAAATCAGTACATATTGTAAATTCGATTGGCCAATCAGTATTTTTTGAGAAGAACAAAGCTGAGCGTGGCGATATGGATGTCGTCATAGATAATTCAATAAGTGGTTTACATATAGCTATTATAACTTTCAGAGATGGTACAAAAATCTCAAGAAAGTTTATTATGAAATAAGTTTTTAGAGTTCAAACCTGAAAGGTATTTCCTGTGCAGCGGAAATACCTTTTTTTATCTTTATAAAGATGAGAAAAATTTACATGACAGTTTTACTTTCCCTCTTGCTTTCCCTAAGTTTATTTAGTCAGAAACATACACTTTCAGGGATAGTGACAGCCAGTGAAACAGGCGAAACATTAATCGGGGCCAATATCGTCCTAAAACCCGGGATCGGTACAGTTACCGACTATGATGGCAGGTTCAGTATTGAAGCTGAAGCAGGCCAATACAATGTTTCTGTAACCTATGTTGGATTCGAGGGAGATGAAAAGAATATTAATCTTAGCAAAAACATGTACATTGAGTTCAGCCTGGGCTCCATCGTAATTGATGAAATCAGTATTGTTGCTGATGTAGCCATTGCCCGCGAAACTCCGGTTGCATTCACAAATGTGTTACCGGCTAAGATTGAGGAAGAGCTAGCCGGACAGGATATTCCCATGGTACTTAATTCTACACCAGGTGTTTATGCAACACAACAGGGTGGAGGCGATGGCGATGCCAGGATTACCATTCGTGGTTTCAGCCAAAGAAATGTTGCAGTAATGTTAGATGGTATCCCGGTTAATGACATGGAAAACGGTTGGGTTTACTGGAGCAATTGGTTTGGACTGGATCAGGTTACAAGGACTATTCAGATACAACGTGGACTTGGAGCATCAAAGTTAGCTATACCATCGATTGGTGGAACCATGAATATCCTTACCAAAGGTATTGATGAAAAGAAGAGATTTGAAATAAAACAAAGCCTATCGAGCGAAGGTAAATCCACAACATCTGTCGGTTATAATAGTGGAAGACTTCCCGGAAACTGGGGAATTACAACTGCATTCTCGCACAAGAAGGGTGATGGCTGGATGGACGAAACCTGGAGCGATGCATTTTTCTATTATGGAAAAGTTGATAAAAGAATAGGGAAACATATTATTAGTTTATCGGCTTATGGTGCACCTCAATCACACGGGCAGAGGGCATACAAACGTGCCATTGCAACTTACGACAGCACCTATGCCGTGGATGAAGCAGGTGTAACAATGTTTCCCTGGTATACTCCAAATGGGATCGATACTTTTGATTATGTAAACAAAGGGATAAAGTATAATCAACAATGGGGATATTTAAACCGCTATCAACTCACTGTTACCGATTCGGCCTATAATGAGTGGCTTGACCGTTGGTATGCAACCGACTGGGATACAATCCAGGGAAACCGTGAAAAAGTTCATCTCAAGGAAAATATCTACCATAAGCCAATGTTTAGCCTACGTGATTTCTGGACTGTAAATGACAAACTATATA
>CAYLZH010000247.1:0-1149 GCA_964388245.1 uncultured Bacteroidales bacterium | reverse complement strand
GTCAATCGGCAGGGGGGGAGGAACTGCCACAAGATCATCTATCGATGATGAAAACCTTGATGAAAACGGACAAATCGATTGGCAAAAATTGTATGATGCAAACATAAACAACTATGATTTGGCATACAGCGCAACTGAAAGGAAGGCTGGTAGTAAATACAGAATAATCCGGCGAAACGAGCACATATGGTACGGTATGCTTTCAACTTTTAATTATAAACAAAGCGACCTGATTGAATATTCCGGGGGGATCGATTTACGAAGCTATAACGGTACACATTATTCGGAGGTTTACGATTTATTAGGTGGCGATTACGCCGAGGAAAGAACAAATCCAAATGCCGAATCATATATGGTCAGGGTTGGCGATAAAGTTCATTACCACGATGATGAATGGGTACGATGGGGTGGCTTGTTTGGCCAGGTAGAATTAAAAACTGGCATTTATTCAACCTTTTTAAATTTGAGCGGGGCATATACTGGATTCAGAAAAGAAGATTATTTTAAGTTGCCAACCGATTCATTGCGGAAAACAAATTGGTTGTGGAAACCTAGTTATACTGTAAAATGGGGTTTTAATTATAATGTTACTGATAGAGCGAATGCTTTTATAAACTTAGGATACCTGTCCAAAGCACGTGCTTCGGATTATATCTACGATGGCTATGATGCCGCTTTCAGAGAAAACACCGATAATGAGATTGTTAAAGCGATTGAATTGGGCTATGCCTATGCTGCAAGGACATTTGCTGTAAATGTGAATAGTTATTATACAAATTGGATTAACCGTCCAATGAATAACATACGAATGAAATCATCGGAGGGAGATGACCTCTATATGGAAGTACCTGGAATTGATGCTCTACATATTGGAATTGAAACTGATTTTATTTATAAAATTACACCGGATTTAGAACTACAGGGATTATTTTCGCTTGGTGATTGGCGATGGACCAGCAAGGTTGAAAATGCCCCAAGGTATACAGACCTTGATGGAAATTTCTATGATTATTATGAATTCGATGCTACAGGAGTTCATATTAGCGATGCCGCCCAAACACAATATGCCGCAAGCATCAGGTACGAGCCAGCAAAATCTCTCTATTTTATGCTAAAAGGTACTCACTTTGAACGACATTTTGCTAAAAT
>CAYLZH010000246.1:0-7246 GCA_964388245.1 uncultured Bacteroidales bacterium | reverse complement strand
AATTATGAATAACTTAATTGGCTACTATGCCGTATATGTTGTATGCTATAACATATACGGCATAGTAGCCAATTAAGTTATTCATAATTTAAATTGCATATCAAAATATAGATTTGATAACTATTGTTTTATTTTCAAAATATTTTAAACTATTAATAGTCTATTCCATATCTGCTTTATCAAACTATTACAGATAATAAGTTAAGTGAAATTATTAAAATAACTTTCACATTTAAGAATGTTTCCATGATTTACCATTGTTATTGATTTCATTTCCTCAACCACCTAACTAACTCTAATAGTGATATACAAACTCTCGATTCCATGTAGATTGTTGAATATTCTGATACAGAGTGAATGAAGTTGCATTGCTATCCTGTTGCTGTAACAGGGATAAATCAAATTGTCTTATCTCAGTTATATAAGCTTCGCAATTATCGTTGTTGGCATTATGACATAAAAATAACCCGGGAGGAGGAACAGGAGGAGTTCCACATTCTGGCCAAACCACACCAAGGATAAACTCATGTTCCTCGCAACCGCCGGAATAGCTAACTTCGATTTCAATACAGTCTGAAATAATCTCAACATTATTAATCGCAAATCCATCCTGAGGATAATCATTTGGATTATAGAAAAAGCCAAAATCCTGAATGCCGGTACTACACAATTCTGTAATACAAGTAATTCGAACAATCGGTCCTACAATGCAAATGCTATTGTAGTCGCTAACTACCTGATAACTTAACGATACCGGTAAACTATCGACGAACACAAATGTTGAATCGTCAACAAACTTTGGCTCGATTATTTCACCGCTTGAAAGTTTGATCACATAACCACAACCATCCAATCCTGAGAAATCTTTAATTATTCCGGTTTCATTACAAGGATATTTCAGAAAAACAGGTGTTGAAGTGTCATTTTTATTGCATGAAATTATACATATAAATATAAGCAACAAAGCCATAATCCGGAATATTAGATTAAATTGCTTCATTGCTCTAAAAATGAACATTTAACGAAAGAATCCCAACAGATCCAAACCGGCTGTTTATGCCATCATTCCAGGTTTTATAACCTTCATAATTATAGGTATAGTTATTCTCGTTTTTATATTTAGTAATAGTATAATTCGTTTCTACCCCCAGCGAAAGATTTTCATTAAGAAAATATCTTACACCAATAAAGGGACAAATTCCGTATTCAGTACCAATAGTTTTATTTTTATCGACTATGATATCATAATCATCGTTCTCTGCATTCCAATATTGAGATTCATACTCTGTTAAAATTGTGGCATTTGTGTAACATAAATCGATACCATAGATAAGCTGAATACGTTTGAAATTTGTATGATATTCGGCACCGATTTTATAATTCCCATATTGTTGTGTTGTTTCATTCTTCAGGTCGCTATTATCGGAATGATAGGACTGACTTTTATATGAGAAATCGCCTCCAGCACGAATTGCGATTTTTCCGAAATTGTACTTATACCTCAATGATATTTTTGGAACAGCCTCGTAATACTCATACATATATGGATAATACGGCAACGATAAATCCATCAAATACCATGGATAGGTATAAACCGGTTGGGTTTTCGAAAACAAATCGGCTACTCCAATGCATATTTCATGATGTTTTGTATTGTTTCGTAAATCGAAACTTTCCTGTGCATGGGTTATACTTCCTAAAATTCCTATAATTAAAATGATAAGTGTAAGAATTGTTGATTTCATGTTCATAGATTATTGTGTTATACATTGGGTTAACTGATCAATAGATGGTAATGATATTAAAAAGGTTGCTCTATTACCTATAAGGAAAAAAGATTTGGATATTTGTTAGCACATTCACTGAACAAAGCAATAAAAAAACATTTGCTTAGTTTTGAGAAAAATTTGCAGGCATAAGAAACGTATACGCAACCATTTTGTTTTACTATGCATCACTGTGGACAGTGAACCTGGTATACTTTAAATGTGCCTTGCTACTATTAGTTAAAGTTTTCGTTGATAATAAGTAACTTTTGAAATACGATTACAGCGACATAATTAAAGGGTGCATCGAAGGCAATACCAAGTTTCAAAAAAAACTGTACGACAGGTTTTCGGGTAAAATGTATGGCTTGTGCCTGCAATACTCGAGAAATGCAGAAGAGGCAAAAGATATTTTGCAGGAAGGTTTTATTAAAGTATATAAAAATCTCGAACAGTACAGTTTTACAGGTTCTTTCGAAGGATGGGTGCGTAGGATATTTGTTAATACTGCAATCGAAAATTTCAGAAATAGAAAGATGAAGTTCAGTGATTTCGACACGCAGGATTTATCCGAAAATTTTATGCTCGATAATATTGTTGGAGAAATTTCGGCTAAAGAAATAATGAAACTGATACAGAATTTAAGCCCGCAATATCAAATGGTTTTTAACCTGTATGCAATCGAAGGTTTTACACACAAAGAGATAGCTGTAAAATTGAATATTTCTGAAGGTACCTCTAAATCGAATCTGTCGAGGGCACGAAGTATTTTGCAAACAAAAATTAAAGAATTAATGCCGGGTTATCAGGATCGATAACATGAAGGATGAAAAAAGAAAAGATACATATTGATGAATTTATAAAATCGGGATTGAAGGATTTTGAAGAATCCGCTCCTGTTGGATCGTGGGATGAAATTGCCGGAAATATAGCAAGCAAGAAACGAAAATTAGTGCCTGTAATATGGCGATGGGCTGCAGCAGTAATTATTTTGTTAGGCCTGGGACTACTTTTAAATTCCTATCTCAATACACTTAATCAATCCTATATATCGACAAACGAAAGCATTTTTGCTCCTGATATCAAATCTGAAACCGAGTTTCCAGAATCTGCAAAACAAAAAACCGAAATTATCGACACAGATTCTGACAAAATCAGGAAAAATAACAATTTGATACCAAATCAAAAACAAAAATCTGACAATCAACCTATTAAAAAATCTTCAATATTTGATCAAAAAACAAAGACAGAGCCACCCAATGAAATTTATAAATCATCTACTGAAGAAATAACCCTGGCAGATAAAACAAGCGAAACACCCGGTGAACCTGCCGGAGATGAAAATATTACTGATAAGACTTCCTTAGATGATCCAAATAAAATAATCGCAAATAATCCTGATATCGACAACAATCAGAAAAGTGTAGTTATTCAATCGAATAATAAAGCCGATAATTATTATGAGGAAAAAAATGTGGCTGAACCGGAAGATTCCGGGGAGACTCAAAAAATTGAATCTAAAAACAAGAAACAAAACAACTGGTCGGTAGGTGGAGGAGTTTCACCGGTTTACACATTCAGAACTCTTAATCATACTGGCAACGAAAACCAATACAACTGGACCAGCGGGCAAAACAATGAGAAAAATGAAAATCCTGTGGTAGCATTTAGTGGGGGTGTTGATGTAGAATATAATCACAATAGGTGGAGTTTTTCTTCAGGCCTATACTATTCGCAAACAGGTACAGAAACTGACAATTTCAATTTTAACCGACTGATTATATTCAATAGCGAGTCGAATATATATGCATCAACAACAGCCGGTAATATTTCATACGAACAGGCATCTCCGGGCGTACTGGAGACTTTTAATATTAATGATACTGATGGCCCTTACATTCCCGATGCATTCGAAAGCGATCCGATTGAGTCGGATGCTAAACTGAAGCAAGATTTTGAGTATATCGAAATTCCTTTTATTACGAAATATAAGATCATCGACAAAAAGATTGATATCCAGGTGTTGGCCGGGATTAGCACAAGCTTTTTAATAGGAAATACAAATAAACTCATGTATTCGGATAATACACTGGACATGGGAGAAATCAGTAATCTCAGAAGTGTTAATTACAATTCGCTTGTAGGATTAGGATTTCAGGTTCCTTTTACCAGAAGAATGAACTTCAGATTACAGCCGCTTTTTAAATATGCGCTAAAGCCAATAAACGAAGATTATACTGTTGAAAATTTCCCATACTCGTTCGCCGTGTATTCAGGAGTATCGATCGATTTTTAGCCCCAATCAGGACAAGATAAACATTTGTACCGCTTTTTAACTTTTTTCGAAATCCAATACCTTATACCAACATTAACAAAAGCTTTGGCCGGATAAAAATGATCGATCGATACAGAAAAATCGATATTTCTGTCAATAAATAAATTATACTCAATCCCTCCGCTTAAAAAAACATCATTAAAGGTAAATTTTTCTTTACCTGAATCAGGCAAATCGCTCGTTTTATTACCCGAAGAAATAGGGAACAAATAAGCAATTCCCACTCCGGCTCCAATATTCAAATCAGTTTTCCATTTCTGATAAATTGAAATCTGAAGTTTAGCCGAGGTAAATCCTAAAATCTCTCGTCGTTCATTCAATCGTAATCCCTGTGTAAATCGATTGGAGACAGATCTGTCGCGAAGAAAATACTCGTACGAAAAAACAATACCGGGTTCAAATAAAAATATTGATGAGTTTTGTTCGGATTGAAAATCAAAAGCAACAGATGATAATTTAATATGTAAATCGGACTGTGCTGATAAATTGCAAAGACCTACAATCATGACAAACAAAACGAGTGCATATCTTTTCGCTTTCAACATTTTTACTGAAATTGCGATGTTTTTTATAAGACCGCAAAGATAATTCATTGTTGCTATGACAAACCATAAAAACAGCTCTGAAGTTGAGTTCATAAAAAAGGAAATTTTAGATGAAATCGCCAGGTTGCAGGACAATGGTTTTCATTACTTATCGGTTTACGTAATTTCAATGGCAATCGAGTTTGTTGGCAGCTTCCTTGACAGTAAGCCATTTCGTGCAAGGCAACAATCGAAGCAAAGGTTTTCGAATGCAATAAACAACCTGTTCCCTCCCTCCTATCACCGATTAAACCACAACGACTGGCTATACAATAAACTTAGAAACCATTTGGCTCATTCGTTTATGCCGAGTTCCTGGATTGTTATAGCCTCGAAAAAGGAAAATCCGAATCTTGTTCATTTAAGCCTAAAGGAAAAAAAAACAGTTTTTATTGCTGAAGATTTTTACCAGGATTTCGAATCGGCTTGTAATATACTATTTCGATTAATGGAATCGGGAAAAATCAAACCAAAAAAAATAGATTCGAACATGGTGAAGTTTGGATTCTGAAAGTTGGCCACCATCCAATTTTTGTCATATGGTTTTTTTATTCATCGGTTATGTTCAATAATTGCTTACGATAAGATGAAAATAATTTCGATTTCGATACCATGCCAATGTATTTTCCATTATCCAATACGGGCAGGTTCCATGCATTGCTGTCGTTAAATTTTCTAATAACTTCCTCCATTGGATTATCCATGCTGATATATGTCGGGGCTGAAACCATTAGGTTGCTTACATATGTTTTCTCGTACAATTCAGGATTAAACATGATTTCCCTTACATGATCGACCAGAATAATTCCCATAAGTGAATTATCCGTATCAACAACAGGAAAAATATTTCTGTTCGATTTAGATATTAACTTAACCAATTCTCCAAGATTGGCCTCGATGGAAATGGTTTTAATATCCTTCTCAATTACTTCATCGAGATTCATGAACTGCATTACAGCCTTATCTTTATTGTGGGTAATCAGCTCGCCCCGACGTGCTAACTGCATGGTAATAATAGAATTCGATTCGATGAATTTAACCGTAACAAACGATATTGTGGTAGAAAGCATTAACGGTACAATCAACTCATAACCGGTTGTAATTTCAGCAATTAAAAAGATACCAGTTAATGGGGCATGTAAAACACCTCCAAGAACACTGCCCATTCCTACTAAAGCATAATTCATTTCGGCAAGCTGAAGTTCCAATCCTGGCAAATTCAAAAGATATGCAAAAAGAAATCCTGTTATCGAACCTGTAAAGAGCGATGGAGCAAAAATTCCTCCTATCCCACCTGCACCAACAGTTGTAGCTGCTGCTACTACTTTTAATAGGATCAGAAATAAAAAAAATAATACTAATACCGGCACCGATGATTTAAAAGATTCGAACAATGTTCCTTCCATTAACCGGGCATAATTGCCGGAAAAAACAACCTTGATACTTTCGAAACCTTCCCCAAACAATGGAGGGAAAATATAGATCAGCAATCCGAGAATTGCCCCTCCGATTAATAAGCGGTAACGGTAGTTTTTAAATCGTTCAAACCACTGCTCGATATACAGAAAAACTTTTGTGAAATACACCGAAACAAAGCCCGACAGAATTCCCAATACAACATAAAAAGGAATATCCGAAGAAACAAAAGCATCCTGAATCGTAAATCCAAAGAGAATTTCTTCTTTATAAAACAGCTTTGTAGTTATTGCCCCACTAACCGATGACATTAATAATGGAATCAGGGAAAATCGTGTAAGGTCAATCATTAATACTTCGAGGGCAAAAACAATTCCAGCAATCGGTGTATTAAATATGGCAGCTATAGCACCTGCCGACCCGCATGCAAGAAGCAATGTTATTTGCTTATAGTTTAGTTTAAGTACCCGCCCAAGATTCGATCCAATTGCTGCACCCGATGAAATTATGGGTGACTCAAGTCCGATTGATCCTCCAAAACCAGCAGTAAAAACACCACCGAGCATTGAGGAAAATACTTTATGGGCCCGCATCAGGCTGTTTCTTTTCGAAATGGCATGAAGAATTGAAGATATGTTATGTTTTATAAAATCGCGAATTATATATTTCCTGAGGAAAAGCGTAATAATTATTCCAATACTCGGATAAACAAGCAAGTACAAATGCTTTGAATTTTCATCTATATCATTTATCAGTATATCCCGAAAACGAAAAACTGCAGTTTTCAGCAACAGTGCAGTAAGGCCGGCAGCAATTCCAACCAAAACACTTAATATCAGGATAAAATTTCTGGAACTGATATGCCTGACACGCCAAATTAAAAGCCGGCCTGGCATTGCGATAAATTTTGAAGTTAATTTGCCTGCAATTCTTTGAAAACTGAATCCCATTTATTTTAAGTTTTCATGCACAGGTAAAGATATATATTTTTTGATTCTACATTTGAACAGGCTCCAGTAATGTAAAAAGAAAATGCCCGTAGTTTTATTTACGGACATTCTCATTCTTGCCTAACTAATTCGCACTACCTTCTTTACTACCTAAATGTTTTACTATGAAGCTTATTTATTATTAAATATCTAAGC
>CAYLZH010000245.1:0-7259 GCA_964388245.1 uncultured Bacteroidales bacterium | reverse complement strand
GGCCATGTAATTCACCATCAAGCCGCCTTCCTGGAAAGGGTCGCCCAAAAACCTGACGATCTTTGGTAAATCCATTATTTCGCTTCCATCGATTTCGTAATCTTTATGGGTAGCTCCAAAACGGTCGGCCAAAAGCTTGGCAAGTGGAAGCTCAGTCCAGGGATTATCCTTAAATCCAATTGAAAATGTAGAAACATCGCCCGAATATACATCGCGTAAAGCACCAATATTGCCTCCTGAATCGTATCCTCCACTCATCAGCAATCCAACAGATGAACGACCATTTATACGCGACTGAACTGCATCTTTATGGAGACGTTCATATTCGGTAGTTGCATCTTCGACAGATAGTTTGCAGCTTCCTGAAGCATTCAGGAATTCCTGATAATCATACAAGCTCTTTTCCTCAATGTTATTATCCTGAGCTACCAGGTAAGCACCGGCTCCTAATTTTTGAACACCTTTTAGTGAACTCTGAGGTGTTGGAATATATCCAATTGATAAGAATGTTGTTAATGCATGAAAGTCGGGTTCGGGTGTAAATGATTTAAAATTCATAAACTCGAACAAACTACTGCTAAAATACACTGAGGAGTAAAATACCTGGGGGCCTGCACCATGTCTGTCGCGGCATATCAGGGTTTTTGATCCGTCCATGAAAATAAATGTGAATTCACCATCAAGTTTTCGTATAGCTTCAATACCTTCCTTCAGATATAAGTGAAGTACAAGTTTTGCCTCGTCCTCATAATCAATTGATAAACTTTTGCTGATGGAATGGGAATTATATATCCTGCCCCAAAACCATAAGCTTTTACTTTCGATCGAACAGTTAATACAACTTTTATCAAATGCTAATTGAGGACTAATGTTGTATTGATTCAAATCTCCTGTATAATTCTCCTGAAAATTCTTATCATCCTTAAACTGACCTATGTAATTTGTACTTCCCATAATTTCTTTACTTTAAGTAGTTTTATTCGTCAATAATTTCACTAATAAAATCTGAGATATCTTTAATGGCCTACCCTTATCACCGGTAGTCATTTTTGCTTTATTCGCGACTGATCTTCTTAACTAAAGTTGCCGGTACACCCGCAACTATAGAATTTGGCGGTACATCCTTTGTAACAACCGATCCTACGGCTACTATGGATCCCTCGCCAATAGTAACACCTTTTAGGATGGTTGCCCTTGCTCCTACCCAAACATTATCTTCGATAATAATTTCGCTGGTTTGCCCATCTTTCGAATGATCCTTAATATCGTGAAAATCACTGTCCATAATCATTGTGATCGGGCCAAACTTACAGTTGTCTCCAATTTTCACCCGGCTCGAAGCTGATATAAATGCCCCGTTGATAAAGTTGTTGTTTCCAATTTCAATAAATCCACCACGATGTGCGCTTAATCTTGTTTTATGGATGTTCGACCATATGCTTACTACATTCCCAATGGTAATTGTACCCTTGTTTTGTATACCTGGCTTTCCTTTTGTAAATACCATCGGGCCAAGCTTGTTACACTTTATCAGAAAAATCCTTGTTTTTATCAGGTTTAATCCAAGTCCTATTAAGCGGAAAATGAACAGAACATAAATTACAGGAGATTTTTTCTCTGTACTACGGTCTTTCATAATTCTGTCCAGTTCTCTTTGCAACTGATCTTTCATAACATGGAATTTTTTAGTGATAAGTATCTGTCAATATATAGCCGCTGCCTGTTTCAGCAAGCGCCGGATTTTTATGAACACCCTTGAAATGATTGAAATTCCAGAAAATTCCTTTATTAAAGGCTAGAAATAAATCGAATTCCCTTTTAGCTAAATAGGTGAGCATAATTTTAGGTGTGGCAACAAATGAAAAATACAGCATACAAATAATAAAAGTTGGCCAGTTTGTACGCCTGCGCAGGTATAACACCCGGTTTCGAGCCATATGATAAGCCTTCAGGGGAGAATTCCTGCCAATCGAAATCGATTCCTTATGATAGACAGACGATTCGGCAACATACCATACTTTTAATCCACGCTCACGTAACATGGCACACCAGTCATGCTCTTCATAGTATAAAAAGAAAATGTCGGGCATTAAACCGTGCTCAATCATTGTGTCCATGCGAACCAGTAAAGCAGCACCATGCCCAAGGTCAGTTTCGCCTGATTTGGCAAATTGTCCCTGATCAATCTGTTTATATCCAATGTTATATCCCCTGCCTGTGTAAGGATTAATAGCCTTTGCCCCTGCATACTGAACCAGGTTTTTTCCTTCGCTGTGAAAAAAGATAAGTTTTGGCGATGCCATTACAACATCTTCTTTCTCCTCAAGAATAGCAACGAGTGGTTCTAAAAAATCAGGCTCAGGTTCTGTATCATTATTAAGAAAAAGAACATATTTGCCTTTGGCCTCTTTTACACCAATATTATTTCCTCCGGCAAATCCTAAATTATCATTACTGATTATCAGTTTTACTTCAGGATATTTTTCTCTAATGATTTCAGGATTATCACTGGGCGAACCATTATCAACAACGATGATTTCGTAATTTAAGTAACTAATTCCACGTAAGGATTCAAGCATTTCAAGAGTAACCTGCGATTGATTATAATTAACTGAAATTATTGAAACCAACGGATACTTCATTTCTGTTTTCATGCTTGTTGTTTGTTCTAAAATTTATTTCATTGATTTACGCTACATCAGATAAATGGTTGCAAGCCCTAAGATTATGTATTAATACTTTGGTTGTTAGCAGGAATTCTGCTTAGCTTCTTAATATCAAAATTGATATCAGGTGGTGAAATTTGTTAGATGCATATTCCTGATAACGAGACAACTATTGCTGAAGGATCTTAGTAAGCAAGATCGGCTTTTTTTACAATAAACCAGGGATTCAGCAGATTTTCCTTGTTGTAGTCTAAGAGGGTTTTTCCATCCTGTTTTGTTACAACAAAGCCTGCACCTAAAGCAATTGCATGACCTGCACCAGTATCCCATTCCATTGTTGGAGCAAAACGGGGATAAACATCGGCACGGCCTTCAGCAACCATACATAATTTTAAAGAACTCCCTTTTGATATGATATCCACATCGCCATAAATTCCTGCAAGATGCTTAATAAATTCTTCGGTTTCGGGCGACATATGCGAACGGCTCCCTACGATTGTGAATTTTTCTTTTAGCCCTTGCAATGGTAAACTTGCTGCTTTTTCTTTCAGAATTGGCAGGCTTATCTTTTGAGCATCATCAGGCAGGACACCGGAATTTTTATAAGCCCCTCCTTTTTCAGAAGCAAAGTAAAGTTCTTTCAAAACAGGAACATAAATAACACCTAACACCGGAATTCCTTTGTGGATTAGTGCAATGTTTACAGTAAATTCACCATTTCTTTTAATAAATTCCTTTGTGCCATCCAACGGATCGACAAGCCAGAAATACTCCCAGTCTTTGCGCTCGTTGTAAGCCATTTCTTTTCCTTCTTCGCTTAAAACCGGCAGGTCTGTATCATCAAGATAGCTCACTATTTGCTCATGTGCCTTTTTGTCGGCCCGTGTAAGTGGCGAATTATCCGATTTCATATTCACATCAAAATCCTCTGTATCGTACACTTCGAGAATTACTTTTCCTGCATCGATTGCTGCCTTTATGGCAATTTCATGTAAATTGTTAAAATCCATAGTATCAATCTAAATTAAAAATACATAATGCTTAAAATGCTCACGGTTACAATCATAAATATTATTGTAAGAGGTAAGCCTATTTTAAAAAAATCGCGGTACGTATAGCCTCCTGGGCCATATACCATCAGGTTGGTTTGATATCCGTGTGGTGTGATAAAATTTGCCGCAGCTGCAAATGCCACAATAAGGATAAATGGCATCGGGTCGAGGCCCAGGTTTACAGCCATTGTTAGCGACACCGGAAACACAATGGCAACTGCTGCCGTGTAGGTAATATAAGCTGCCATTATCGAAGTGATCAGGTAAATCCCTACCAGCATCCCAACATTTCCAAGGGGCATGAAAACATTGATCAGGATACCGGAAACGAAGTCGGCCATTCCTGTATTAATCATTGCTTTACCAAGGGCCAGGGCCAGGGCAATTATTACATAAAGGTTATAGTCGAAGCCTTTTTTTACATCTTTTATGCTTGCTATTTTCATGGCCGAAAAGATGATCAGTAGCACAAGTAATGCTTTAAATAAGCTTACTACCTTCAAAGCATTCAGGGCAATGGCCAGGACTATGCCACCAAGCAATACAGCCACTTTGTACCACTCGAAATCATGAATATCCTTAACTTTTGAGATCAGGTAAAAATCCTGCATTTCGGCAACACGAGAGGTAAAATCAGAACCTGCCATCAACAGAAGAACATCACCAGCCTTTAACCTAACCTGTCCAAGCTTACCTGACACACGCTCACCATTCCGGTGAATGGCAATAATTGAAGCATCGTATTTGCTTCTGAAATCGGCCTGCTTTGCCGTTTTGTTTATCAGATGCGAATTATGTGAAACTACAATCTCCACAATTTCTTTGTTTCCCGAACCATTATGTTTGTCCATAGAAGGAAGGACAAGCCCCATGTTGGAGTCAACCATTTCGGCAACCATTTCGGTTTCACCTGCAAAAAGGAGCATGTCGCTGGCCTCGATAATCACATTGGGCGACACAGCACGCATTTCAGCATTTTCCCTGATTATCTCGACAAGGAACAAGCTTTTCAGGTTACGTAATCCTGCTTCCTCAACACTCTTGCCAATTAGTGGCGATCCGGCTTCAACAACTGCTTCGACCATATATTCCCTTTTATGGCTGGTAAACTCCGAAAGGGTATCTGGATTTGATGGCAATAACCGGTTGGCAAAAAACAGAAGAAATAAAAATCCGATTCCAATCATAGGCAGGCCAACGTGGACAAAATCAAACATTTCGAGTGTTGGCAATCCGGGAATTATCTCCTGATCGGCTAATAAGCCATTTACTATCAGGTTGGTTGATGTACCAATTAATGTTGAACAACCGCCCAGGATTGCAGCATACGACAGCGGAATTAACAGTTTCGATGGAGATACATTATGACGCTTCCTCCAGCTATGAACGTAAGGCATCATAACTGCCACCAACGGTGTATTATTTAAAAATGCTGAAAACCCGGCGATTAGTACAATCATACGACCGAGGAATCCACGATATGTGGTCGCTTTTTTAAATATCTTATCGAAAATCACCTCCACCACACGGGTTTTCCTGATGATGTTCCCAATAAGTAACAACAGCATTATAACGATGATCTGCTCGTTGGCAAAGCCGTGTAACATTTCCTTTGGTGTAAGAATTCCTGCTACCCCAAGTATTACTACTGCAATTAAAAAGGTAAATGCAGGGCCAATCAATTCTTTATACAGGGCTATCAGAATAAAAAGGATAACTAAAAAAACTATGATTATATCAAAATTCAGCATAGCGGTTTTGTAAGTTCTGACTGTTTACGAAATGTTGTTAATATGGTTTTAATCCAATTCTTAAACGAATGATTATTTAACATTGTGTAAAAATAAGGTATTGTAATCAGAAATTAGAATCTGAATTGGATGATCAGGGAGTGAAAGATTCGTTTGTCGAAATTTTTACTGTTGGCCTTAGCTCTAACTACCTTTAAATATTCCATTCGAAGGCCTTAATTTCTCAACAGATTTGTTAATTTTGAAACTTAAGCAAAAAAAAAGCCATGAACTCAAGGCATATAAATACTAAACTAAACCAAACCTTCCCTTTCCCCGACTGATCATTGTTTCGCCTTATAATCAATATGCGAAAAGTAAAACTGCCTGGCTGAGAATCGTTGGGGCTTTATTTTGTCAATTTTGGGAACTACGTCCTAATTGGTTAACTTTACATCGGAAGGACTGAGCCGAACACCGTAGCATAGCCTATCCCTGAAATACGGGACAGGCCATCTACTTATCGTTGTGCTGCATTATAAGGAAAACTTGAAAATGATTAAACCAATCAGAATATTCTCAAAAATATTTACTTCAATTATACTCATATTATTTGTAGTTGCCTGTAAAAACTACAATAAAATACCATATATTTATAAGCCACCTGAAAAGTTGAATGACGATTTGCGGGTTGCCGATATTTCTGATGTATATATTGATTCTACTCTGTTTTTCCAATCCGTTAAAAGAATAAAGGGGGGAGCATTAGGTCAAACTCACTCGATGCTAATTTTCAGGAAGAACAGGCTTGTAGTAGAAGAATATTTTCCAGGAAACAAATATGTATGGGAAAATCTCGGTCATATTGGAGAGTATGTAAAATGGGGAAAAAATGACCTGCATAACATCATGTCTGTTCATAAAAGCATAACCTCTGCCTGTATAGGAATTGCCATTGACAAAGGTATGATAGAGTCAGTTCAACAATCCATTTTTGATTATTTACCAGACCACTTACACTTTAAAAAAGAAGGGAAAGAAAATATAACGATAGAACATCTTTTGACAATGACTTCGGGTTTAGCATGGATAGAATGGGGTACCGGATATACAACTACCGTTAATCCCATGATTGGAATATGGTATTCGGATAAAGATCCTGTTTCCTACATCTTAGACACTCAATTGATCCATGAACCGGGAACCTTTTTCACTTACTTCAGTGGTAGTCAAATACTCCTGGGTGAGATATTAAGAAATGCAACAGGATATAGTATCGATGATTTTTGCTCTAAATATTTATTCGAACCTATGGGAATAAACCAGGTGCGGTGGACGCAAAAATTTGAGAATGGAGTAATCCAATGTGCCGGGGCTTTAAAGATGAAGCCAAGAGACATGCTTAAATTCGGTATCACCTTTCTCAATGAAGGTAAATGGGAACAAACACAAATTCTATCAAAGAGTTGGGTGGAAAATTCATCAAAACCATACTCGAATAATTATGGGATAAAAATACCGGGTGAAAATTCAGGAAAAGTCGGATATACCTACTCATGGTTTACGAAAGAACTAAAAGCAGGAAACAAAAAAATGGATATTTACTGGGCTCTTGGTTGGGGTGGTCAAAAAATTATTATAATTCCTGAAAAAGAAGCTGTGATTGTTTTTACTGGTGGCGATTACAATTCCGGAACAAAGCACTTTGGTTTTGTTGTGGATTATTTAATACAAGCTATGAAATGAAAACGCAGCACAATCGAGTAGACGGCCCCGGCTAAAATAGCCGGGATGCGCCTCTCACCATTTAT
>CAYLZH010000244.1:0-7338 GCA_964388245.1 uncultured Bacteroidales bacterium | reverse complement strand
TTATGAAATCAAACAATTACAGTACTTTTGGAACTGCGAAACTTGAGTAATTACATTCCACAAAAATCTCCATCCTGATAAAGATAACAAAAAGATTTCCGGGAATCATACAATAACAAAATATAATTCCCTCATCATAAAAGGTATTTGATGACAGCAATCATTTATTGGAAAAATACAATTTGCTTTGTTTAATCAAGATAGAAATTGTTTCAACTTACTATTACTTTATGCTGGTCATTACTATCCGGCCTCAGCTGGTGAGCCAAAAAATAAGGTTGTATCGATGTTAAGAAATTGTTTCTGTCTGAATCACGTGAGGAACGAGCGTGATGAGTTTAACAATTTTAGTCAAACAACCGTAGCTTTTTTGAGGGAAGCAGGTGTGAGCCTTGAATTTTTTTGCTTCGTATTTTGTTTCAAGACAAAAAATGAAGGGAAAGCTTGGAACACGGAACTTGCCTTTGTGAATTTTCTAAAATAACTTAAGCAATTACTATGAGATTTAATCATTATACATCCTATTAAAAAGATGTCTCACTTCGTTCGACAATACAGTATTGAACGGTTGAAGACAAGCGGAAAGGAGTTGTATTAAAACACAAATTTCATATCAAATGCCTGCCGCTCCAACCGAAGGAAGGAATCTTTTTGATTCGAATTGCATTTCATAGTATTGACGAATTGAGTAGGTAATTTTAATTGTTTAACGTATTGATATCAGATTTAAATTAAAACAGCTCTAATTGTTCCGGCGGATTATCACGATAGAAATTCATTCGCAATGGAATTTTTAATGTAACACATAACCTTTGCAAAGTTTGATAAAGTTCCTGATAATTTTCAGGCGAACAGTTATAATCATCACCAAACCGTTCAATATATTTTTGTTTTATACCCGGAAAATGCTTGTCTAATTTATTGAAATAATATTCACGCTGGCCGGTTCGGTTCGTCATGCCCATTGCTGCTATAATGTATTTTGCCCCGGCCTCTTTTCCTTTTTTTACAATCGTTTCGATATTTTCTTTTTTATCGGTAATGTATGGAAGTACGGGCATGAGGATAATTCCTGTATAAACTCCATGCGATGCAAGTTCGCTGATAGCAGCAAAGCGTCTGGATGATTCCGGGGCACCGGGTTCGATGATTTTCGAAAGCTCATCATCTGCGGTAGTAATGGTGAAGGATACGGCTGCATACACGCTGGAAATATCCTTTATAACTTCAAAATCCCTGAGCACCAGGTCACTTTTGGTTAAAATATGGATTGGAAAACGAAAATGACTGATAACTTTCAAAGCCCTTTGTGTAAGGCAGGTATCCTCTTCGACGGGCATGTATGGATCGTTCATGCTTCCAGTGCCAATGGTTCCTTTCTTTCGTTTATTCCGGAGTTCTTTTGTTAGGAGATCGATAGCATTTTCTTTAATCAGGATATCGGCAAAGTTTTCGATCCGGTAACACGCGCTGCGCGAATCACAGTAAATACACTGATGCTGGCAACCCCGGTACAGGTTCATGTTGTACGAAATCCCAAACCAGGAATCCGGCCCGTTTTTTAACGGTGAAAGTATGCTTTTTGATGTGATGGTTTTGATCATCCAACTTGTAATTTTACTTTACCCGAAACTATAGTTTTCCGTCGTCATAATAAAGCAATAATTTCCTATAATTCATTTTAATTATACATTTTTTTCGTATCTTCGAAAAGCATTAACGCTTATTTTAATTCATTTACCTTTTTTATGACATATGATAGTCTACTCCATAAAACATCTTTATATGATTATTATATTGAAAAACAAATTTGTGCCATTGCCTCAAAAAGGGAGAAGACAAAACTTAAATAACAGCTATCCTTTTTGAGGCATAGCAGGCATTTTTTTTGCACATTTCAGAAAGCAGCAAACATGAAAACCAATAAGAAATTTAATTAACAAAATACTGAAAACTATGAAAACTAACATTCTAACTTTTTTCATCGCATGTATATTATATGGAAATGTAGCAAACGCCCAGCTTTCCATCTCTTACACCGCCACGGACATTCTCTGTTATGCCGACACCAACGGAGTAATTTCCCTAACAGTGATTGGAGGTACCTCGCCATATTCTTTTTTGTGGAATACGGGGGCCATAAGCCAGGAATTAATCAACCTGGGAGCAGGGATTTACTCTGTCACTATTACCGATAGCCTGGGTGATACCGCATCGTTAAGTATTGAATTGACAGAACCCGATCTGCTCGAAATTTTTGTATCAGCGGATCAAACCATATGTTCAGGCCAATCGGCTAATATTGTGGCCAATGCATTGGGAGGGAATCCGCCCTATGCCTATTTTTGGAATCCTGGTGGTTTTTCGACAGGGACCATTACTGTTTCACCGGTTAATACCACAGAATATTGTGTTTATGCAACTGATGTTAATGGTTGTACCAGTAACACTAAATGTGCAACTGTATTTTTATATCCTTCGATCCAGATATCGGCAACCATTTCGGAAGATACCATTTGCCACGGCGATTCAGTCCTTGTAGAAACCGAAATTTCCGGGGGAAACGGAGGACCTTATTCGATAGAGATAGGCGGTATCGTGGTAGAACCTCCAATTTTTGTAAGCCCCGACCAATCCACAACCTACATTATCGATGCATATGACGGTTGTGGCAGTTTAACCTCAGGATATATTTTTTCAGTTTGGGTATTACCCTCGCCCGATTTTACAATCCTTGCCGATACTTCTGCAGGTTGTATCCCCTTAAGCGTAAATTTCAGCGTTGCCGATCCTCAGCCGGGCGATAGCTATTTCTGGAATTTCGGAACCAACCAGGGATTTCCTGAAACATCAACCGTAAGCAATCCTGTGGTTTTGTATCAGAATGGCGGATTATTCGATGTGTCGCTCGAAGTTACGAATACACTCGGATGTAAAACAACCAGGACTACAGAGGAAATGATCAATGTAGTTGCGAATCCTGTAACTGAAATTTCAGCAAATATCAGCGTAGGCCCACCATTTGATGTAACTTTTCTTTTTAATAATCCCAGCCCATATCCATGTACCATCGGCTTTGGCGATAACACATCGGATTACTTTACTGCCCCACCCTACCTGCATGTTTATACTGACACAGGTATTTATGATGTTAGTTTTATCTTCGATCTTCATTATTGCACTGATACCCTGGCCGGCACCCTGGATTTAAACAACCAGAGTTTTTCGTTTATCAGTATTCATGAAACCGGAACCGAAGGAAGCACGGGCCTGCATATTTCTCCAAATCCGGCCAGGCAAAAGACATCTATTTCATTTTCATTAAAGAAAAAACTACATATTGAATTATGCATTTTTGGAATTGATGGGCTTCGAAAAGAAATTATTTATGATGGAGAATTATCAGGAGGAAATCACTCATTTCTAATTGAAACAGGTAATCTTTGTCAAGGTGTTTATATTTGCAGGCTAAAATCGAAATCGTTATTTGCATCGAAAAGGATTATAGTTGTAAGGTGATTCTAAATGTAAACGTATTTTAAGCTTACTTTTTTGGTTTGGAGAAAACTACGCAAATCAATCCTGAGCGTTATTATCAGCTCAGATAATTTCATTAATTGAATTAATATGGAAAAAGTGACGGGTTCAACTGTCGAAGTATATAGCATCTGAATTGTTCAATTGGTTTTTCGATAATAGCACTGGCAAAATGAATGGTATGGAGAGGTAAAAACTTTGTGTGCAACAAAGCCTGTGTAACTTTCTCATCGCCATAGTAACGGCGGCACTGACGGATGTCCTCTACATCGCCCCGCTCAAACACCCGTTCAATCACAAAGTTGGCCTTGGCATCGTAGTCGATCTTTTCGAAATCCACATCCCAGAAAATGCGCTTGTTGAATTTGGGCTTGTTTTTCATACAGCGAATTTACGAATAATTTATTCTTTGATGGTCACGACAATTAAGCTTTGGCAAACAAAAGAGCCCCGAAATTCGAGGCTCTTTATTCATATTTTGAAGTTAATGATTAGTTAAGTCTTTATACTTCCCATGTAGCACCACTTCGTAAAAGATCGTCCATACATTTTATTTCTGATTTTGCCTGAATAGCTTCAATCTGCTGTTCTATTTTTTCGTCATAGGTTGTAGATTCAACAGCCCTGATTACACCAAACGCAACAGGGTACTTAGGCACCTGCATGTTTACAAGCATTAAATGCACAAATGGATTTTCACATTTTGCATCGTGTACAAGAATATCCTCCTCAGTTATTCCATCTTTCCCGATTTCGACAACTTCAATGTGCATCCCTTTTAGCACAATCCCCTTATCTTTATTCGCACCAAAAATCATAGGTTTACCATGCTCAAGATATAATTGACGTTCATCCTTGTATTGCCTGTCGGTAATTTGAGAATGTATCTTATCAGCATAAATTACACAATTCTGAAGAACTTCAACCACTGATGTTCCTTTATACTTTGCTGCTTCGATCATTATTTGTGTAGTATGCTTTATATTTGTATCGAGTGTTCGTGCAAAAAATTTACCCGACGAGCCAATTACCAGTTGCCCTGGCTCGAATGGTGCTTCGACAGTTCCAAACGGAGATGATTTTGTAACGCCCCCCTCTTTGGTAGTTGGCGAAAACTGACCTTTTGTTAATCCGTAGATTTCATTGTTGAACAAAATCAGGTTTAGATCAATATTTCTTCTGATTTCGTGGATAAAATGATTGCCACCAATCGCCAGGGCATCACCATCGCCGGTAATCTGCCAAACACATAGATCGGGATTCGCTGTTTTTACACCCGATGCAATTGCTCCTGCACGTCCGTGGATACTATGAAATGCGTAGGTGTTCATATAGTATGGAAAACGCGACGAGCAACCGATTCCTGAAACAACAGCAAATTTCTCGCGCGGAATTCCCAATTGTGCCATTGCTTTTTGAACTGCATTTAAAATGGCATGGTCGCCACATCCGGGGCACCAACGTACTTCCTGGTTACTTTTAAAATCTTTGGCAGTAAGCTGCATATTTTGTACTTCCATGATTAGGCCTCCAAAAGTTTTTCGATTTGTTCTTTCAATTCCTTAACAGTAAATGGTAATCCCTGAACTTTATTGATTTGATGGTAATGAAAATCCTGATGTTTCATTCGCAGATAACTCGCAAATTGTCCGAGGTTTATTTCGGCAACAACAATCTTTTTATATCTGCTGAAGATCTCAGCCGTATTTTTCGGCAAAGGATTTATATAATTGAAATGTGCCAGACTAACTGGTTTTCCCTCTTCTCGTAATTGTGTAACTGTTGTAATTAAATGACCGTATGTTCCTCCCCAACTAACCACTAACAACTCTCCTGATTCATCACCTTCCACAGTAATGTCGGGAATATAATTCTGGATACGTTCAATCTTTTCGTCCCTGATGTTACACATCACCTGGTGATTTTCAGGAACATATGAAACAGTACCTGTAATCGCCATTTTTTCAAGGCCTCCGATCCTGTGCTCCAGACCTGCAATACCAGGCTTTGCCCATTCCCTGGCAAGGGTTTCTTCATCGCGGGCATATGGCTGGTAATCTTTATCCTCAGGATTTGCAAGGCGGGTTTTAATTTCAGGCAACTCTGTCATTACCGGAATTTTCCATGGTTCCGAACCATTGGCAAGGAAACCATCTGTTAGTAAAATTACAGGTGTCATGTGCTCGAGTGCAATTTTCGATGCTACATAAGCGTAATAAAAGCAGTCGGATGGTGAACTCGCAGCGACGACACAAACAGGGCTTTCACCGTTTCTTCCATAAAGGGCCTGAAGCAAATCGGCCTGTTCGGTTTTGGTAGGCAAACCTGTTGATGGTCCACCACGCTGAACATTCACAATTACCAATGGTAACTCGGCAATAACTGCAAGTCCGATAGCTTCCGATTTTAGCGCTAATCCAGGCCCGGAAGTGGATGTTGTAGCAAGTGATCCTGCAAAACTTGCACCGATTGCAGTACATATTCCGGCAATTTCATCTTCAGCCTGAAAAACTTTTACGCCAAGGTCTTTGCGTGCTGATAGTTCCTGCAAAATTTCCGATGCAGGTGTAATAGGATACGATCCAAGGAACAATGGCAACCCGGCATTCTCGGCCGCAGCAATCAATCCCCAGGCTGTTGCAGTATTACCATTAATGGAACGGTAGGTTCCCGGCTCAATATCGGCAGGTTTAATTTGATAATGAGGTGTGAGTGCTTCAATTGTCTCGGCATAATTAAAGCCGGCTCTTAGCACAGTTTTATTTGCTTCGACAATGGTCTGGAATTTCTTAAATTTCTTTTCGAAGAATGAAATGGTATGCTCCAAAGGCCTGCTAAAAAGCCAATAGACCATTCCTAATGCAAACATGTTTTTGCTCCGAAGTACACTTTTATTATCCAATCCGGAATCTTTAAGGCTTTCTTTTGTAAGATTGGTAATTGGTGCTTCGATTACATTAAAATCAGTAAGTTTATCTTCCTTGATAGGATCATCGGTTTTATAACCGGCCTTTTCAAGGTTTTTCCTGGTAAAGTTATCAATATCAACAATTATTGTCCCTCCCTGCTTTGTCCATTTCGACGAAGCTTTAAGGGCAGCAGGATTCATTGCAACCAGCACATCGGCATAATCTCCCGGTGTATTAATTTTAGAGTGTCCAAAGTGAACCTGGAATCCTGAAACACCTCCAACTGTACCTTGGGGAGCGCGTATCTCGGCAGGATAGTCGGGAAAGGTTGCAAGATCGTTGCCTATTAGTGCCGAAGTATCGGAAAACAATGTTCCGGTCAGTTGCATTCCGTCTCCTGAATCACCAGAAAACCGGATTACAACTTCTTCAAGCTCGATAACTTTTGCTTCTTTAGCCATAATTACTTTTCGTTTCGGTCTATTTCCTTAGAATGAATTTAGATTTCTTAAAATATTGCAGTTTCAATTATTTACATTAAAAACACAGGGGCAAAATTAAATACTTTAATTGTAGTAAGCTTCAAACATCAAGGAATTTTTTACACTTTTCGGACATTCGCTCATTATTTCTTACATCCACATATTCAGAAAGTTATGATCTGATTGAACTATTTATATTAATTCTAAAATAAAAATCAGGAGATTTGGCCCCTTCATTGCCCGAAAATGTTTTGTTATTAGCATTCATTGTCCAAAATTTGCATCTTGTTCAATTGGTGATTTATAAGACCTGGTTCAGGATTCTTTTTCGTTTTTTACAGGATTCCTTTTATAAAAAAGCAGGGCTCCGAAAAACACCCCATACAATGTGCTGTTAACTGGATTGGAGG
>CAYLZH010000243.1:0-7412 GCA_964388245.1 uncultured Bacteroidales bacterium | reverse complement strand
TCGATTTAATTTATAATTAGAAACTTACGAAGTGAAACCTGCAATGTGGGTTAATTCAGTTTACGGATATTCCTGTATTCCATGACGATATTTTAATTATATTTGATTGATAATTTTTCAAAAGAAGATGACCATGAAATCAGAATCAAAGGAAATTACCTTAACCATTCCAAATCAAATCGAGTTACTACCGGTTGTGCTTCAAATTGCATCTGAAATTAGCAAACTGATGGGGTTTCCAAGAAGCGAACAAAACAAAATTGAACTGGGCCTTGAAGAAGCAGTAGGAAATATTATCCGTTATGCTTTCGACGAAGGGGTACTGGATTCGATTAAAGTTAATTTTAAGATTAGTGCGCTTGGCCTGGGGATATCGATATTTGAAAAGGGGATGCCATTCGATCCTGGCCTGATCAAAGAGTTTTCAGTGTCGAAGTTTAGAACTGATTTTTCCGATGAGGGCTTAGGCATTTACCTCATGAAAAAGTTCATGGACGAGTATGAGTTTGTGAACCATGGAAAAGCCGGCAAGGAAACAAAGTTGTTTAAATACCTGGGATACCGGAACATCGAAAAGGTGCTCGATAATAATGCTTTGCTTGAGGCCAAGGAGGAACGAAAAGCAGAAAGCCTTCCGAAAGGAAGTGTTGAGTACGAAATCAGAAAGCTTAATCCTGAAGAGGCTGTTGAAGTTTCGCGATGTGCATATACTTCGTATGGTTATACCTATGTTAACGACTTTGTTTACTATCCCGACCGGGTTCGCGAAATGAACAACAATGGCGATCTGATCTCGTTTGTAGCTGTTACCAAAGAAAACGAGATAATTGCCCATGCAGCGCTCGAACGGGAAGACGACAGGCTGGTTCCACAAATTGGAGTAGCGGCTACCAAACCCAAATACCGTGGGCAGGGTTGCTTAAACAAACTGGCATATGCAATGATCGATGATGCTTTTGATCAGAAGTTTATGGGAGTTTTTGCCCGTGGCATCACAACTCATATCTACTCACAGAAATCATTAATTAAATTCGAACTTTTGCCATGTGCATTGTTATTGTCGAGTGGGGTCGAAAGGGAATATAAGGGTATTGATCAGGGCAAAGTGCAACGTGAAAGCGTGGTGCTGTTTTTCAGATATATGAATCCTGAAAAAGACCTTATCCTGTACCTGCCTGAGAATCATGAACAAATGATTAAAAACATTTACGGTTTCATCCATGGAAGTCCTCAAATCAGCCTGACTGACAAAAATCTGCAATTACCCGACCATGAAAGCGAAATGCATGTTAAAACAAATGCAATTAATCTTACATCAGATATATTTGTCAATAATTACGGAAAGGATATCCTGACAGTTGTCCACGATCGATTATCCATGCAATGTCACGATCGGTTCGAAACCATATATCTCCATTTAAAACTTGCCGATCCGTTTACTGCCATAATGTGCAGCGAATTCGAAAAAATGGGCTTCTTCTTTGCCGGTATAATGCCGGGATCGAATCATGGCGATACCTTAATCCTTCAATATCTTAATAATCATGTTATTGATTTTGACTATATTGCACTTGCCTGCGATGATGCACAACAAATATTGGAATACATTAAAAAAAATTCTGTAAAATCATAAAATGAATAAAATGGAACTTGTAGAAAACCTGAATGATGATTACACAATCATCGATATTACAGGCCGCCTGGATACAACAAACTATCAGGAGCTTGAGCAAAAATTGCAAGATCTCATCAACAGGAAAGTTTACCATATCATAGTGAATTGTGAAAAACTTGATTATATAAGTAGTTCTGGCTTAAGGATATTTCTTATGTTTTTGAAAAAGATCAATGAGGTAAATGGGAAATTCATGCTTTGCAAAATGCAGGAAAATATTTTTGAAGTCTTCCAGATTTCGGGATTTACAGAGATTTTCCGAATATTCCCCGATTGCAACGATGCAGTTAATGCCCTCTCGGATTGAAGATGAACAACAGAAACAACCGACAAATAATCCTGCTTAAGTGAACGACTGAATATGGCACAATTTATTAACTTTCTTGATCCTAACTCAAAGGAGATTGAAAAGGTACTGGATGAGATACCAAAATGCCCCGGCACATGTTTCTTTATCGATATTGTAGATTCAACCCGGATTAAATACAAAGAAGGATTAACCCAATGGGGTAAAAAATTAAATAATACTTTCAATTTTATTTCAGTAATAAACGAGTTCCCCGACAATGTTGTTAAAGGTATAGGCGATGAGATTATGCTCTATATTCCCGATAAAGATTTAGGCCGAAAATCTTCATTCAATGATTATTTTGCGCTTCTTCAGGAGATTTATGCCACCATCGATACAATTAAAAATTTTCCGGTCGATGGACTTTTCCTTTATTGCAAGGTGGCAATACATTATTGTCCCGAGGCATATAATATTACATTCCTTGAAGGGACCAATGATTACTACGGTAAGGATATTGACCTGACAGCACGCCTGACCTCCAAAGCCATAGTAAACCGGATTGTCCTGAGTGAAGCATTTTATCAAAAGGTTTTACAAAACTTTAATGAATCTTATTCCGGACAGAAGAATTCTGTACTTAATCAGGTATCTGAAAAATATATCGAAGACTTCAAGGGGGTTCCGCATTTAACCGAGTACCGGATTATTGATGTTTAACGAAACAGCCTCTTTGTTTTGCTGAAATATGCCGGACATAGTATGAGTCTTTGATTGCCTTAATTAATCGTAACCAATGAAGCAAACCTTTAAATTGATTTATGGCATCTTGGGATTACTGATTGCATCAGGAATTCTGCTACTTTCCGATCTTTCGAATCGTGAAAGTAAAAAAACAATGCATCCCAATCAGAAATTAAAGATTTGCCTTGTTCATTATGTCGATTCCCCGAATTCGGAGAATTGCGAAGACGGTATCATTGGTGGTTTCAAAGATTCCGGCCTTGAAGAAGATATTCATTATACATTACAACGCTACAATGCCCAGGGCGATATCTCAACGCTAAACAGTATAGTTGAGCAGGTAGGTACATCGACATGGGACATCGTTTTATCAACTTCAACACCTACTATTCAGGCGCTTTCAAAAAAGATATCAAATTCGCCGATTGTGTTTACCAATGTTGGTGATCCGATTATGGCCGGTCTGGGTGAATCGTTTACTGAGCACAATCCAAATATGACGGGTATCTCTACCATGAGCGATTTTGCGGGTGTCATAAAAGTGATTAAAGGAATTCAGCCCGGTACAAAAAGAATTGGAACGGTTTTTACTCCTGCTGAAATAAATTCCGTGTCTTACAAAAGCAGGTTAGAGCAGGTTGCTCAATTGAATAACCTGGAATTGATTGCAGTTCCGGCCAATACAAGTACCGAAGTATACGATGCAGCAGTATCCCTGTCGCTTAAGAATGTAGACGCTTTTTGTCAGATTTCAGATAATCTAACGGCTAGTTGTAGCTCGTCCATCATAAAAGTTGCCCAGAATGCAAAAATCCCGTACTATGCCTTCATTAGTAAACAGGTTGAACAGGGTGCCGTTGCTGCAGCAGCCAGGGATTATTTTCAGGCAGGCTTCGATGCTGCAAAAATGGCCGTACATATTCTTCATGGAGAGAATCCGGCTAATATCCCCTATCGTTTTGTAACAAAAACAATTTATAAATTTAACCTTAAGGTGGCTGAAGAACTAACGCTGCAAATTCCTGATGAAATTCTAAAATTATCAGATTCAGATCAGGAATTTAGGCCGATTCACGAAGAAAAATTAAAATTGTGTATGGTTCATTATGTCAACAGCCAGCCATCAGAAGATTGTGAAAAAGGTATACGGCAAGCCCTTAAAGATATTGGACTCGAAGAAACTGACAATTTCACAATGCAGGTGTTTAATGCACACGGTAATATTTCGAATCTGAATAGTATCACAAATACCATTGCCGCTTCACATTGGGATATAATATTTTCCTCATCAACTCCAACAATTCAGGCATTGGCTAAAAAAATTAATGATTCTCCTATTGTGTTCACCAATGTCGCCGATCCGATAAAAGCAGGGCTTGGAGAAACTTTTCATAATCATCGTCAAAACATTACAGGAATTTCAACCCAGGGGGATTTTCAAGGGATCATTGATGCTGTACTTTCAATTCACCCGGGAATAAAGCGTGTTGGTACAGTTTTTACTCCCGGAGAAATTAATTCGGTATCGAACAAGAACAATATGGAAAAAGCTGCTGTGGCACGGGGAATCGAACTTGTTGCTGTTCCTGCCAATACACCTGCTGAAGTTTATGAAGCCGCTGTAGCGCTCACATTAAAAAATATTGAGGCTTATTGTCAGATCGGCGATAATCTTACGGCAAGTTGTAGTTCATCACTATTAAAAGTTGCCAAAGACAACAAAATTCCCTATTATGGCCTTATAAGTGATCAGATTGAATTAGGGGCCATATTGGTTGCTGCACGCGATTACTTCCAGGCCGGGTACGACTCAGGAATGTTGGCCAGGCGCATTCTTGAAGGTGAAAATCCGGGTGATATACCTTTCAGACTGGTTTCAAAAACGGTTTATACCCTGAATGAGGAAGCAGTTGAATTTTACAACCTGCCAATTCCTGAAGAGATCAATAACAAAACAAAGCAGAAATGAAAATTAGCCTATGGACAACAAGCTTGAAATTATAAAAAATATTCTGAATAATGTAACAGAACTTAAACTACTTGGCCGTTTAGATGCCAATTGGGCTGTTCATCTCGACGATTATCTAAAAACTATTGTGCGCGATGGAGTTTACGATATAGCTATTGATATGTCGCAGGTGCAATATATTAGCTCTGCCGGGATAAGGGTGCTTGTTAAACACTACAAAGACTTGGAGAAAATAGGAGGATCATTATACTTGTCGGCTGTTTCCAATTCTGTAAGTGAAGTACTCGAAATGGTCGGATTGCGTGAAACGCTTTCGATGAAGCCCGATATGTCTGAAGCTGAACAATCTTCCGGAACAAAAACAAGGGAGATATCCGGAATGCGTTTCGAATCAAAGGATTTGTCGACAAATGCAAACATGGCAATCTCTTTTCATGGCGATCCTTCATTGATAAAAGAATCGGGTTATACAGCTGAACACAATCATGTTATTCCGGTTGAACATGATCAGTTTGGGCTTGGCTTGGGGGCAATGGGAACAGGATTTAATGATTGCAAAAATAGATATGGTGAGTTTATAGCCTTAGGCAATGCATTGGCGTGTTTGCCGGGCGATGGCTCAAAAGTACCTGATTTTACAGTCAGGACCGGCAGGCTGATACCGAAAATAAATGTCCTTTATGCAATGTTTGCCAAAGGTACATTTTCAAAATGGCTTTCTTTCAGTCCTTCCGGCAACAGTCAATCAATTGAGTTAAGCAGATTGATTGAGGTGATTTTCGATATTTCATTAGCTAATCGTGTTGTTGTTTTAATGGTTGCAGAAAGTAGCGGGCTCATTGGAATTAGTCTGAATAAATCACCGGTTGGTGAAAATACTTTGTTTGACTTCCCTGAAATTAAGGAAACGATAAATTATACAACCGAACCGGCACACATAAAAAAACTTACCCTGTCGATTGGGTACTTTTCCAGAACCCCTAGTAGTTTGGAAAATGAATTTTTACGTCCGCTCAAGCCCGGTTCAGATATTAAAGGTCATGTTCATACTGCCGTTTTTCCCTACCAGCTTTTAAGGAAAGGGACAACGGATTATCTGGAAGTAATCAATAATTTATTCGAAACATCGACAATTGAGGATATCTTGCACCTGACCAATGACACAAATGAAATTGACGGATTAGGCGAGAGCATGTTTAAACATGGTTATTGCTGGATTGGCCTTGATCAAACTTCATCAAATACTAAATAGATATGGCGCTATTAATCGGATCGTTTACAATAGGACTCATTCTTACATTTCTTGCTTTTGGTATTTTTATCAGTTTTAAAATTTTTGATTTTCCTGATATTACTGCTGAAGGTTCTTTTACTTTTGGAGCTGCAATAGGGGCTTCGCTGATTGTGTGGGGACTTAATCCTTTAGTTGCTTCAATAATTGCATTTTTCGGAGGAAGCCTTGCCGGTTCAATTACAGGTATTTTGCATACCCGATTCAAAATAAATCCACTACTGGCTGGTATTCTGGTTATGACAGCCCTTTATTCGGTAAACCTTCACGTTATGGGAAGAAGCAATATTCCTTTGCTCGCCGAAACAAGTATTTTTACCTGGATCGAAAATTTTTCTGCAAAAGTATCTGGTGCCGATTCTATGGTTAGTGTTTTAGGCTGGATGGTTGATGTTAAGGATTTGTGGACCATGTTGTTTTGTTTGGTGCTGGTTTTGCTCTGTAGCATAATTCTGTGGTGGTTTTTTAAAACAAATATTGGAACTGCCATGCGTGCAACAGGCGACAATAGTCAAATGATCCGTGCTTTGGGTGTTAATACAAAAACCATGATCGTCATCGGAATTGCATTATCAAACGGATTGATCGCTTTATCCGGGGCATTGCTTGCCCAATACCAGGGATTTGCCGATGTTCAAATGGGTATAGGCATGCTTGTGTGGGGCCTGGCAAGTGTAATCATTGGCGAAGCTTTAATCACAGAACGAAACCTTGGCCTGCTTTTAACAGGTGCAATATTTGGATCGGTATTGTTTCGCTTGTTGGTTGCAATTGCATTAAGCTGGGGAATGAATCCGAACGACCTGAAAATAATCACAGCCTTTTTTGTTTTTCTTGCCTTGATAATTCCAGCAATTACAAAAAACCGATCTAAAATTTCATTAAAGAGTTAGCCTATGTTACAAGTCGAAGATATTCACAAAACCTTCAATCCAAATACTGCCAATGAGGTCAGGGCATTACGCGGAGTAAGTTTTACTATCGAAGAAGGTGATTTTATTTGTGTGCTTGGTACAAATGGATCGGGAAAATCAACAGCATTAAATGCAATAGCAGGCACATTTTCAGTCGATAGCGGACAAATCTTACTTGACAATGTAGATATTGCCAGGTTACCCGAATCAAAAAGAGCAAAATTTATCAGCAGGGTGTTTCAAAATCCGTTTAGCGGTACTGCACCCGGCATGTCAATAGCCGAGAATCTTGCGCTTGCTGCGAAACGAGGGAAAAAACGTGGTTTTGGCTGGGGATTACACACTTCGCTCGTAAAAGAATTTCAGGAGAAAGTTAAACCACTAAAAATGGGACTGGAAGACCGTCTTGATAATCCAATTGGGAAATTATCAGGCGGGCAGCGCCAGGCCTTAACACTACTGATGGCAACCTGGATTAAACCAAGACTATTGTTGCTCGATGAACATACGGCTGCTTTGGATCCCAAAAC
>CAYLZH010000242.1:3898-7417 GCA_964388245.1 uncultured Bacteroidales bacterium | reverse complement strand
CTATATAACACCAGCCACGCTGTTAATAAACTGATCCACTATATAACACCAGCCAAGCTGTTAATAAACTGATCCAATAAAAAATCAGCTTCCTCCCTCTGTTACCCTCTGACATGTTCAAATTTAGTAATCCGGTTTTCAGGATAAAATAATTGTTAAAAATAGTAATTATGTATTGAATAAAAATATTCAGAAAAAGAATAATTACATAACTCCTATAGTCCTGTCAAAATAGTCAATCAGGCAGAGAGAAATTCGAGACTTAAATATTTTCCACCGGCACGCAACCCGAACGTTTTCTTTACCATCATAAAATCAAAATAACATTGAAATAAATAAATCATGATAAAACGAATTATAATCTTTGTCACTGTGCTTTGGTCCTTGCCTTTTTTCATTTCTTGTGAAAAATCAAACAACCTCGATATGGATGATTCAGGATATGAATTTCACTCTTCATCAGAAATCGAAGGAAGTCCTGGATTAGGCGAGGAACCTGGCAATGGAAACACACAATACGAACCAGGCAGTATGACAGCCGGAGAATGGAACGACCTCGACAACTGGAACTTTTGGCTTAACCTGCTGCAGGAAAATGAATGGCACTCAATGCAGGAATACTGGAATTTTAACACTACCAACCGGTATTCTGTCGAAATAATTGACAATAATGATAAGGCTGTAGTTGATGCCAGGGTTAGTTTAATTGGATCAAACGAGGAAATACTTTGGCAATCGCGCACCAACAATGCAGGAAAAGCAGAGTTGTTTGGAAAATTGTTCGATGATAGCGAAAATCCCCATAAAATTATTGTCGATTACAATGGTGTTCAAAGTAACCTAAGTCCAATCGTAATGATGCCTTCAGATATAAATACGTTTCAGTTATCATCATCGGCGCCGGTGCCTCAAAAAATGAATATATATTTTGTTATAGATGCAACAGGATCGATGGGGGATGAAATTGAGTACCTAAAAGCTGAACTTGATGATGTTATTTCCACAATTCAAACACAATTTACTGACCTGGAATTTTTGGTTGGCTCGTCATTTTATCGTGATGAAGGAGATTCGTATTTAGTCGAAAGCCAACCATTTACTACAGATATCAGCTCATTATTAAGTTTTGTTTCGGATCATACTGCAGGTGGTGGTGGAGATTTTCCTGAAGCCGTTCATACAGCCCTCGAATCGGCTGTTAAAGAACAGTGGGAAGAATCGGCAATCAGTCGCTTGATGTTCTTAATTTTAGATGCACCACCTCATTACGAACAAAATGTTATTGAGAGTATCCATGAGAGTATAAAGATTGCATCAGAAAAAGGGATCAGGATTATCCCTGTAACCGCCAGTGGAATTGATAAGCATACGGAATTCCTGATGCGTTTTATTGCTATTGTTACTAACGGTACATACACTTTTATTACTGACGATAGCGGTATTGGAAATGATCATCTCGAACCTACGGTTGGCCAGTATGATGTAGAACTCCTGAACGAATTAATAATCCGGTTAATCAGCGAAAGTTGTGAATTTAATTTCTAATCTGTGCCTTTTTACAGATTCTCTAACCTGAATAATTCTTGAAAATCAATGCAAAGCCTTTGCAGTATTAATTTACAGCGGCTGGCATTAACGCCTCGTGCAGAACAAAAATAAACGCATGAATTAATCAGACTAAATCTTCCTTTCAATTTGTTTCTTACCTGGGTATATTCAAGCTAAAAATGATATGATTTTTCAAACAAAGGACGAGTAAATCCTGAATTAATCAGTGGCTTTATATTCTTTATCGAGATGATCAGTATACAAAATACCATTCAGATGATCAATTTCGTGTTGAAAGATAACCGCGGTAAAACCTTCAACCATCTCAGTTTTATGGTTATTTTCGAGATCATAATATTCGATTAAGATGGCATATGCACGGGTTTCTAATGTATCCTTCCGGTCAGGTATCGAAAGACAGCCTTCAAGGCAATCCTGTTTCAATTTAGTATACTGAACAATTTTAGGATTTATGTAAACCTCGAACGGAAAGTCTTCCTTATCGAACCGTTGAACCCAAATTATCTTTTTCAGAATTCCAACTTGTGGAGCAGCTATACCTACCCCCATCGAAAGGCTATCGCGCACTGTGTAATACAATCGTTTAACAAAAGCCTGTAACACAATATCGTCAGGATTAACCACAACTTCCCTGCTTTTAGTGCGAAGTAAAATGGAATCTTCTTTTTCATTGATCTTATAAACCCGCATAGGTGTCAATGTATCCTGATCTAATATAAGACTGATCTCATCGTTCGAAAATGTACTGATCAGTTGCGGTTTACTTATGCTCGTTAAACCTGAACAACTTGTAAGAAAAATGGCCGGAATAATTGCAATCAGAATATATCTCATCATATAATTTGTAAAAATTCTAAACAACAGAATATTTATATTTGCGCTTAATTCAAAACTGTAAAAATAATAGCTAAAACAATATGATAAACCTCGAAACCAATTATCTCGGATTAAAACTCAAAAACCCTGTTATTGTAAGTAGTTCAGGCCTGACAAATTCACCTGAAAAGATAAAACAAATTGAAAAAGCAGGTGCGGGTGCAGTTGTATTAAAATCGCTTTTCGAAGAACAGATTAACTACGAAGCAGGCCGAATGATATATCAAAGTCAGGATTATCCCGAAGCTGAAGACTATATAAGAAATTATACCAAGAGTAATTCCATGGGAGCTTATCTTTATCTTATTGAAGCGGCAAAAAAAGAGACCGGATTTCCAATTATCGGTAGCATTAACTGCGTATCAGCCAACGACTGGATCGGCTTTGCCAAACAAATTGAGGGTGCCGGGTGCGATGCACTGGAATTAAATATTTATGTAGTTCCGGTGAGTGCAAATCAAACTTCAGAGGAAATAGAAAATATATACTTTTCGATAGTTGAAGAAGTTAAAAAAGTAATAAAAATTCCTCTTGTAATTAAGATAGGCTATCACTATACCAATATAATCAGTCTCGTTAACGGTCTTTACCATCGTAAGGTTGACGGTGTGGTTTTATTTAACCGATTTTATCAGCCCGATATCGACATTGACAAACTGGATTTTACAAGTTCCCAGGTGTTTAGTTCGGCAGGTGATATTCGTAATTCGTTGCGATGGGTTGGAATTATTTCTGACAAAATCAAAAATCTGAATATTTCTGCTTCAACAGGAATTCATGATGGCAATGCTGCTATTAAGTTTTTATTAGCCGGGGCTCAATCGGTGCAGGTATGTTCAGTGTTGTACAAAAATGGCATTGAATATCTTTCAACCATTATTGAAGAAATTGAAAACTGGATGAAAATTAAACAGTACAATTCAATTGATGAATTCAGGGGAAAAATGAGTTATAGTAAAATTGATAACCCAGCAGTTTACGAAAGGGTGCAGTTTATGAAATATTTTTCAAGCTACGAATAATAAGTAAAATCTCCCTTATTCCCGCCAACATTAAAGCTGAAAGCGGGTAATA
>CAYLZH010000242.1:0-3888 GCA_964388245.1 uncultured Bacteroidales bacterium | reverse complement strand
ATTCAGACTTGTTGAAGCAGCACTGAAATTTTAATTACTCAATTAAAATCAGAATCGAGTTTGGTTCTCAAACAGGTGGATTAATTCGATTGCCAGTTTTTTCTTTTCATTGTCCATGGCAGGGATCGCATCCTTCAGTTTCCGGATACTTTCGTTGATATCCGATTCGCTCAGATTGAAGATCATATTTTCAATAACTGTAAATGATTCGATCGCAAGCAATAAATCTGAATCAATAAAAACATCAACAAAATCTTTGACATATTGCGAATAGTCGAGTCCATTTTGCCAACATGCCGATATTAAGACAGGTAATATCGTTTTATAATTTGCATCTCTAATAACATCAACAAATTGCTGAACAACTTCTTGTTGTTTTAAATCGATGAGAAAACCGGTAATTGTATCACGTGTTTCCTGGATTTCATAGTTATCCTTCAGAGCTTTAAATATAGTAGGCAAATACGATGTATTTCCTTCTATCCTAAGCCTTTTAATAGCTGATGATATATTTGCACTTCTTCCTGATGTTAGAAGAGCTACAATTTCCTTATCAGGTTTTAACTTTACCATAAATAAAATTTGATGTGCTAGCCCAGGTATGTCTTTAGTATGCGACTTCTTGATGTATTTTTTAAACGCTTTATCGCCCTTTCTTTTATCTGTCTCACCCTTTCGCGTGTAAGTTCAAGGTTTTCGCCTATTTCTTCAAGAGTTGATGCAGGCCGGCCGTTTAACCCAAAATAATGCCTCAGGATATAGGCTTCGCGATAAGTAAGTGTGGTTATTGCTCTTTCAATTTCCTTCTGCAACGATTCATTAATTAAACCTTTATCCGGCAAGTCACTATCCTTACTTAGCAGAATATCGTACATATCTCCTTCTTCATCCTGAGATATAGGAGCATCCATAGATACATGTCTGCCTGTATGCTTTAATGCTTCTTTAACCTCACGGGGTGCTATTTCCAGAACATTTGCAATTTCTTCATAGGTGGGTTCGCGCTCGTATTTCTGTTCAAGAATGGAAAGCGTTCTGTTAATTTTATTAATCGATCCGATTTTGTTTAAAGGCAAGCGTACAATTCTGGCCTGTTCGGCAAGTGCCTGTAGTATGGATTGCCGGATCCACCAAACTGCATAAGAGATAAATTTAAATCCACGGGTTTCATCAAATCGCCTTGCGGCTTTAATAAGTCCGAGATTTCCTTCATTTATCAGGTCGGGTAAACTTAGTCCCTGGTTTTGGTACTGTTTCGATACTGACACAACAAAGCGCAAATTTGCATTTACTAGCTTTTCTAATGCAACATTATCACCGGACGAAATACGTTTAGCAAGCGCAACCTCTTCTTCTGCTGTTATAAGTTCAACTTTGCTTATCTCATGCAGGTACTTATCGAGCGAGGGAGTTTCCCGATTTGTTACTTGTTTGGTTATTTTCAGTTGCCTCATTGCCAAAAAATGTCCTGTAAAAGTGTTTACAAATGCTGATAATGAATGTGTTTAACTTTAAAAATTATTTATTACAGATATGCTAAAAATACTTATATATTTTTCATTACGAAATTATTTGTCATTTTTTTTATTTTTTTTTGATTCTTTCTATGAATTCCGTATTATTGCAGCCGATTTCCAACAACTGAATATCAAATAGGTGGGGGAGATATTCTAAGGCGGAAAAATTATCAATTAAATCTGTTATTATCATTTCATAATAAATCAAAATTCAAATTTAAAATTACCACAATAGGTCTCTATTAATTAGATTTCATTAGTTTTAACTATGTACGATATACTTGAATTAAATCAAAAATTGATTTCCGAACTAAGGCAGGTCGCTAAGGAATTAGGAATTACGAATGCCGATACTTTAAATAAAGGTGATATTATTTACCAAATTCTTGATCAGCAAGCAATTTTAGCATCAACAAAAGCCGAAGCTGAAAAAAAAGTTGAAACAGAACAAAATAAAGAAGCAAAAAAACCTGTCAAGAAGGAAGTTAAAAAAGAAGCAAAAAAACCAACTAAAAAAGTGGCTGCTAAAAAAGAAAAGGAAGTTGAAAAAGCACCGGAACCGGAAGCTAAGGAAGTAAAACCAGAAGAAAAAGAAGAACCTAAGCGTCAGCGGAGAAGAAGAATTAAGAAAGCTGAAAAGGTTGAAATTACCGAAGCAGTAGATCAAATCAAAGACCAGGATAAAGATTCACAGCCTTCGGAAGAAAATGTTATTTCTGAAGAAAAACCTGATGCTGAAACAATAAAAGTCCAACCACGTCGACGTGGAAAAACAACAAAACCGAAGACAGAAGAAATTAAGGAAAAGAAAGATGATAGGCCATCTGAAGTAAAAGAATCAAAGCCTGTAGATAAACCATCAGAACAAAAAAAAGAAGAACCTAAAAAGGAAGCCGAACGTGTAGAAAGCAAAGATAAAGAACCTAAGAAAGAAGCTCCTAAGAATCAGATCAGCGAAAAACCTTTGGATAAAACTTATGAATTCGAAGGGATTGTTTATACATCAGGAGTGCTTGAAATAATGCCGGATGGCTATGGCTTTTTACGCTCATCAGATTATAACTATCTTAATTCTCCGGATGATATCTATGTTTCGCAATCGCAAATAAAATTATTTGGGCTAAAAACCGGAGATACCGTCGAAGGTACAGTTAGGCCGCCGAAAGAAAGCGAAAAGTACTTTCCACTGATAAAGGTTAGTGAAATAAACGGAAGAAAACCAGAAGTTGTACGCGACAGGATTCCTTTCGATCATCTTACACCTTTGTTTCCCGACGAAAAGTTTAAACTAACCGGTAGTGGCAGAAGCAGTTTATCCTCACGTGTTGTGGATATGTTTGCCCCGATCGGGAAAGGGCAGCGTGGCTTAGTAGTAGCCCAGCCAAAAACAGGAAAAACTGTTCTGTTAAAGGAAATTGCAAACTCAATAGCAGCACATCATCCCGAAGTATTTTTAATGATACTTTTAGTTGATGAACGACCAGAAGAAGTTACAGATATGGCCCGAAGTGTCGATGCAGAAGTTATTTCTTCAACTTTTGACGAACCGGCCGACCGGCATGTAAAAGTAGCCAATAGAGTACTTGAAAAAGCTAAACGTCTGGTCGAAAGTGGTCATGATGTTGTCATTTTACTTGACTCCATAACACGTTTAGCTAGAGCATACAATACTGTATCGCCTGCTTCAGGTAAGATATTATCAGGAGGTGTAGATGCCAACGCTTTACACCGGCCAAAACGTTTCTTTGGTGCTGCCCGGAATATCGAAGATGGCGGTTCATTAACAATCCTGGCAACCGCATTGACAGAAACCGGATCGAAAATGGATGACGTAATTTTCGAAGAATTTAAGGGAACAGGAAATATGGAACTTCAATTAGACCGTAAATTATCGAATAAGCGCGTATATCCTGCTGTTGATATTGTAGCTTCAAGTACACGTCGCGAAGATTTATTACTCGATCGCGACTTCCTGAACAGAATGTATGTATTGAGAAATTTCCTGGCCGATATGAATTCAGTAGAAGCAATGGAATTTATGCGCGACAGGTTGCGTAAAACACAATCGAATGAAGAATTCCTGATTTCGATGAATGACAGATAAAAAATAATAGTGCGGGTTAGAACCCGCATTATTTTACAACCCATAAACCTATTTCCCTGAAGTCTTATTCATTCAATCCGAATACTCAAGCAACATTTCCATATTTGCAACTCAAAATATATTGAAATTGTTGATTAATTCTACAGGTCTCACACACTATTTATTGTAAAATAAGTGTTGTAAGTAACATGAATATTTTCTTGTTTATTAAAATCTCAAGTTTCGCAGGAGTTAACTTCCTGAACATCTGTTGATAAAAAGTATAAA
>CAYLZH010000241.1:975-7434 GCA_964388245.1 uncultured Bacteroidales bacterium | reverse complement strand
TCATGTTTAAATTGCATTATTAGAGCGTTTTTTATCCTTCTCAACTTTTCCTAACTCTTAAGAATTCAAACGATTTTGAAATACGGGATCCTGCCAATTTTAGTTTGATAAACACTATTGCACTCCCTACAAATAGCCAAATATTATTGAACATTGATCCGGTATCGGGCTACCTTTTACTTACTGATTTAGAATACCTTTACGTACTTGATCTTTCAACACACCAGGTTATACTTAAAGTTCAAAGCAGCGATAATTATCCCCAAATGTATAACAAACGGTTGTTCTCGTATAGTGGCTACACTCTCGACATTTCTCAATACTTACCACTATGAAAAACATATCACTCCTACTTATCATATCCCTTGCGGTTTCGATAAGCTTTGGGCAGAGCTCCCGCATCGGCGTAAACATAGGATACGGCACCTATAAAATGTCGGAACTCGAAACTTTTCAGCTCGAACAAGCAAAACGTTTCTATCCATTGATGGTTGAAGCCACCGAAAAATTCCCCAACTACCTGAACTATTCTTTCTTCGTATAAAACAGGTTGGACACAATACAATCGTTCGGGCTTTCAGCAGGAATCTTGCTAACCGGTGGACGAAACCATTATAGCGACTACTCAGGCGAATACAAACTCGACCTTCCAATATCGGGCTATTATGTTGGGCTACAATACAGGAGGTTTTTTCTGAACAAAAGTAGAACTCAATATTATTGCCTTTTAAGAATGGGATACCTTGCTAGTTTTTTAACCGTTGAGGAATACCTATCAATAACCGGGATAGGAGAAGAATCAAGTACCCATACTTTTTTTGGCAATTCGATGTACCTCGAACCAGACATTGGGCTATTCTATAAAATATCTCCCAAACTAATGCTCGATTTCTCATTGGGGTACCAGATCGTTTTTTTTGGGCGATTAGAAGATTGGGACAACAGGAACCAGCACTTAAGCAGCCAATCGCAAAAAAAGGTACATGCCGATTGGACAGGGTTGCGCTTGAAGCTGGGCATTGCTTACAATTATAGCATTAAATATTAAACAAGAAGAATAATGAAACACATTCCAACACTAATTCTCATTGCTGGCATCATTTTTCTCTTTTCATGCACTTTTGAACCGAAAGACGAGTATTTTCTCGACCTCGAAAAACCAGGCAACAACCCCAATATCGAGGTTATTGTAAATATCAACAGTGCCGACACTGTTCTTCTTTACTGGGGCACAAGTGTACGTATAAGGTTAGTTGACGAAACCATGGAAATACACCAAGCCTATTTCTTTATCGATGGTGTACAGATAAAAAGAGATAAAGATAGTTTAGGGTATTATGCGTACATCGATAATCTAACCTCCAATATTGACCATACACTTAAGATCGATTATACTACCAGCTCGGGCAGCAACAGCCTAGCCGATATATATGGGGATGAGACATATTCTTTCACAACCCAGGAATGGATACTGAGGAAAGCCGAGTTCGATGTTTATGCCAATGGGCTTGCTAGTTACACAAGCCAAGGCGCTAACCTTTCGTGGAAAAAGTACAATGGCCTTAACTATAGCTATTACCAGATAAACAAACAAGCAACCAACGAGACATTTACCACAACCGACACATTCTGGGTAGATAACAATTATACGGGAGAGGATGGCCAGTACAAAATATTAGTGATTGGAGTTGGAGGTTCACGCCGCCTTTGGGCACAGTGCCAAACTGGAAACCATGTTCCGGAGCTTAGAATTTCCCATATCAACAATGTCGTTTCGCTTGTATGGGAACCTCATATTTATGAAAACAAAATAAAAGAATATAAGATTTCGATAGGAGAACAATTACATAATTTAACTACTGTTGAGACAGTAAATATTGGGACTTACGATTATCCTCTTACAAATTTTGAATTTGGCGACAAACTATATTTTCAACTTGAAATCATCCCAACAGGGTCTTTTTCAGAAATTGACACAGATTATTTTAGAAAATATACACATACTTACCTGGGCGAGCCATTTATAAATTATCATACAACACTTGCTTCTGGCCTTGAGGGGTTAGTAGTACGGGATACCGACTCGTCCTATTTTTATGACTTCGCAAAAGACACTGCATTCTCTCTATTTAGCAGGGACAGTTTATTAATCTTTTCAGAAGGGGCAAAGTATTTCGCTTCGAGACAGAACGAAAAATTCAATTTTTATTCGTTACCCGAAGTCAGTTTTATTACCTCTGTCAATCTCCAGAAAAGGGTTGGCAATTACAATGATCTTGACGGATTTAGACTTACCGAGAATGGAATATTAGCCTTCTCGATTGATACATTTATTTATATCTATGATTATGTAAATGACAGTTTGATATTGACAAAAGATTATCCTGATGATTACGATATACAAATAACCGGAAATGCCCAATACTTAATACTTTACCTCGACAACACATATACCTTGAATGAAATAGTTGGAGACTCCCTTGTTGAGATAAATACAGTTACAAGCTCAAGTATCGACAATTTCAATTTTAACAGGTTCCCAAATCAACACGACCGTATATATTCTTATAATAACTACACCCTTTCGGTAAGGTCGATATTTGATTTCTCAACAATATCTTCTTATAATTTGCAAAACACAGATTATTGCAATATTGATTTTGTGAATGATTATTACATGTGCTATAGTTCATACAAATTTTACATTTATGATCTATATTCAGGTAGTCTGTTAAAAACCGTTCACTTTCACTCCGATTATTGGGGCGAATCTAAAGCAGTTGCATGCAATAACGTAATCTGTCTTCCACGTCTCAAATATCATTTTACTTTATAAGATCAACATGAAAACAACCAGACTTACCACTATTTTTCTTGCCATGATGCTAACTTGCCACTGGGCAAATGCACAAGAATTGCACATTGGCTTTTCAACAGGTCTTAAATGGAACAAAATGGACGATATTAAATATATCTTCGACCAGCACTACGAGCACGTTTTGAAATACCAGCACGATGCAAAGGTTGTCCACGATTTCCCTGCCTATTTCTCTTATGGCCCATTTCTACGGTTCGATATAAACAGAACCTTTTCGTTTGGGCTTAAATACTCCTTCAAATCAACCGGGGCAAGGATATCCAGGGCCGATTATTCGGGAAACATGCACTACGACCATATTTTGAAATGTCATTCCCCGGTTATTACAACCCGAATTAATTTTGTTAAAACCAATAATTTGCTCATAGGTATCTATACCGATGTTGGCTGGGAAAAGACTAAGCTAAAGACAGAGAATTATACAGATATATATGGTCATTATTATTATTCAGATGTATACGAGTACGAATCGGAAAACTGGTATTGGGAATCTGGGCTTGCAATTACCTATCGTTATAAAAGGTACGAGTTCGGGGCAAATTGCGGCTACCATTACGATTTTGAGAAACAGTACCTGACAAATGTTGAAAGTGATGGCTGGAAACTGCAAATGGCCTACAACGAATATGCAAAAGCCGATTGGACCGGGCTTCATGTATCCCTATCGGTTTCGATGAACCTTCTACAAAAAAAAGGAATAATAATTTACAAGATGTAAATCAAGAAACAGAGATAAATAAATTTAATTTTTAATGAAGAGTATCAAAATATCAAGGCGTGATTTTGTAGGTAAGGCCCTGGCCGGGGGCACGCTATTGTTGGCCTACCCCTGGCTAAATGTGATGGCGGACAATCAGGTTGGTGATACATCCCAAAAAATAAAGGTTGGAGTGATTGGGGTAGGTTCGAGGGGAATGTTGCTGTTGCACTATCTGAATCAACTTTCAGAAACAATAAATATTGAGGTGGTTGCTGTGTGCGACAATTACGAACCCCACTACCACCGGGCAATCGAGAAAACAGGAGGCACTGCCAAGGCGTTTTACGATTATAAAAAGATAATCGAAATGGAAGATATCGATGCAGTGGTGATTGCCACTCCGCTTCATCAACATGCCCATATTACTGTAGATGCCCTGAAAGCCGGGAAACATGTTTTTTGCGAAAAGGCCATGGCCCGTACCCTTGAGGAGATAAAACAGATGGCTGATGCTCACTTTCAAACCGGCAAGGTGTTGCAAATTGGTCATCAACGATTGTTCGACACAAGGTATTTAAGAGCCCTCGAAATGGTGAATGCAGGCGAGATTGGACAGATAACCCAAATCAGGGCCTACTGGCACCGGAACAACGATTGGCGCCGGAAAGTTCCCGAAGGCAAACCCGAACTGGAACGCAAAATCAACTGGCGTTTATATCGAGAATATTCTTGTGGATTGATGACCGAACTGGCCTCACATCAGATACAGGTAGCCAATTGGATGAAAGATGCTTTGCCTGTTTCGGTGATGGGAACCGGGAGTATCAATTATTGGAAAGATGGTCGTGAAGTTTATGACAATGTCGCATTGATTTATACGTATGAAGACGGCACTCAGTTTATCTACGATTCGATGACCAGCAACCGTCACTATGGGCTTGAGGAGCAAATTATGGGCGACAAAGGGACGCTCGAATTAGAAGTAAACAAACGATATTTAGAGAATCCACCTCCTGAACCTCAACCTCCTCCTCCGCCCGGGATTGTTCAATTAATGAAGGATATCGAAAGTGGTATCTTTGGAGACGCAATTCCTATAACAAATAGCTCATGGATTCCGGAATTGAAAATCGAAGGAGATGGACAATCCATAGTACAAAGAGAAAAAGGTTTTGACGAATCGAAAGTACAGCTCGAAGCTTTTATCGCAGCCGTTCGAAATGGTAAACCTACAAAGGGAGTTTTTGAACAAGGCTATTGGGCCAGCGTATGGACCTTACTTGGTCAGCAAGCAATGGACGAAAAGCGAATAATTACTTTACCAAACGAAATGAAACTGGCATGAAAGACATAGTAATTAAATGGAAATGGATCAGGAGGGAGATTCTTATTCTATTATCCTTATACGTTTTTGCAAACTTTGTAAATATAATATCGATTCTCATTTATGATACACCCTGGAGCGAGCTCTATACATCACAGTTTTTTGTCCTTTATCTGGTGGAATGGTTCTACATTATTAGCGTTGTAATAAGGTTGGCTTATTTTGGAGTACAACGAATTTTGAGGCCAGGCAAATAATAAGAAATATGAAATACTTAGAAACACTTCTGAATTTGAAAGATAAGGTTGCCATAATAACAGGTGGTGCGGGAGTTTTGGCAGGAAAAATGACGGAAGGTCTGTTACGATCCGGTGCAAGAGTTATCCTTTTGGATTTGAACGAGGATAGTCTGCAAAACCGGATTTCCGAGTTGTCCCAATATGGCGAGGTAGTTTGCAAAACATGCAATGTTCTTGACCGCGATAACCTAATGCAGGTTCGACAAAAGATTTTTGATAACTACAGTCGAATCGATATCCTGATCAATGCTGCCGGAGGAAATATGCCTGGTGCTACCATTGCGCCTGATCAAACCGTTTTTGATATGGATATGGATGACTTCCAGAAAGTTACTGACTTAAACCTAAATGGTTCAGTATTACCTTCATTGGTTTTTGGCGAAACCATGGCAAAACAAAAAAGAGGTTGCATCCTGAACTTGTCTTCCATGGCAGTAGATCATGTGATTACCCGTGTAGCCGGTTATTCGGCGTCGAAAGCCGCAATTACAAATTTTACCAGATGGATGGCGGTTGAAATGGCAGATAAATTTGGCGAAGGTATACGTGTAAATGCTCTGGCACCAGGATTTTTTATCGGAAATCAAAATCGAAAATTGTTAACAAACAAGGACGGAAGTCTGACCCAACGTGGTGAAGATATTATAAGAAACACACCTATGGGACGATTTGGGGAGGCGGAGGAATTAATTGGAGCTACCTTATTCCTTTGCAGCGATGCAGCACAATTTATCACAGGAGTTGTTCTACCGGTTGATGGTGGTTTTAGCGTATTTAGCGGGGTGTAGACTGAATTCTTTACACTTTAACTTGATATATATTAAATACTGAAATGAAAGAATTATGACTTTTGAACACACATGGCGATGGTATGGACCCAACGACCCAATAAGCCTGGCTGAAATCAGACAGACTGGAGCGACTGGAATTGTAACGGCCTTGCATCATATCCCAAACGGGGAGGTTTGGCCACGGGATGAAATACTTAAAAGAAAGAATGAAATAACGGAAGCTGGACTACGATGGTCTGTGGTTGAGAGTGTACCGGTTCATGAGGACATTAAAAAACAAACAGGAGCATTCGGCGAATATATCGAGAACTATAAGCAAACCCTTATTAACCTTGGGAAATGTGGGATAGAAACAGTCTGTTATAATTTTATGCCCGTTTTAGATTGGTCAAGGACAAATCTATTTCATCCTATGGTCGATGGTAAGAAAGCACTTCAATTTAAATCCGAAGAATTTGCAGCCTTCG
>CAYLZH010000241.1:0-965 GCA_964388245.1 uncultured Bacteroidales bacterium | reverse complement strand
GTACATTTTGAACCGACCCGGTGCTGAAAAAGACTATCCCCCGAATATTGTTGACAAAGCCCGTAATTTCTTTGAATTTGCTTCCGAAGAGAAGAAGAAAGAACTTTCAGATACCGTTTTAAAAGGTTTGCCGGGCTCTGAAGAAAGTTTCAGACTATCAGAGTTTCAGGAAATCCTGAACGAATACAGAGACATTGACAGGGAAAAGTTGAAAGGCAATTTATTCTATTTTTTACAAGAAGTGGTTCCTGTTGCAGATGATGCAGGAATCTATCTGGCTATACACCCCGACGATCCACCCTGGCCTTTGTTAGGATTGCCCCGTGTTGTTAGCAATATTCACGATGCATTGGAGATCATTAATAAGGTTGATTCTAAGTCGAACGGCCTGACTTTATGCACTGGATCGTATGGGGCAGGGATCGATAACAACCTGGTTGAGATGGCCGAAAAGCTTGGTCACAGAATCAATTTTGTGCATTTGAGGAATGTAAGCCGTGATTCTGATGGTAATTTTATGGAAGCCGGCCACCTCGATGGGGATATTGATATGTATGGAGTGATGAAGACTCTTGTGGTTGAAGCGAGAAGGCGTAAAACTGAAGGCCGTAGTAATTGGCAAATACCCATGCGGCCCGATCATGGCTTTTTAATGCTTGATGATTTGAGGAAAGAAAAAACAAATCCCGGATATTCCCTGATAGGCAGGATGATGGGACTTGCAGAATTAAGAGGAATGGAACTGGGAATTGAGAAATCTTTCCCAAAACATGAGTCTAAATAGAAGCACGAATTTGAAGAATTTATTTTATGGAAAAAGCATTCATACACCAGGATTTTCTTTTGGACTCACATGAAGCCCAAAGATTGTATCACGAATATGCCAAAGAACAGCCTGTTATTGATTACCACTGCCATCTGAATCCAAAAGATGTAGCTGAGAACAGAGTCTTCGACAATCTAAC
>CAYLZH010000240.1:0-7579 GCA_964388245.1 uncultured Bacteroidales bacterium | reverse complement strand
CGGCATGATGAGTTGATACATCCCCTGCCGGAAATATTCCAAGTGGATACCCTTGGCCTAAATGACTGATGGCTTGTTTTAAACCGCCAAGACTTGTACGTGTTGGGATCCGTGTTTCGAATGGATTGTCTGGTATTATGAGGGAGCTTAAAGGTTCGAAGTGTTGTAACAAATAATTGGCCATCAATTTGTAATCAGGCCGTACGTCGGAGATAATTTTTATTAGCAACAAGCCATCGATGCCACCAAAAGGATGGTTTGATATAGTTATAAATGGTCCGGATTTTGGAATCCTTTTTAGCTCTAACTCAGCCAATTCATATTTTAGTTCCAATTGCTGGATAAAAGAATTAAGAAAATCAAGCCCGTTTTTTTCATATAATTTCTCATAAACCTGATTGATTTTATTGAGTCGAAGGGCTTGCATCAACAGTTTCGAAAGAATATCTCCTCCAACTCCGTTTATTTTCGAGACCTGGGCAATTTCTTCAGGATTAACTAAGTTCATATCGACCAATTAATTTTCAAAATTAAAATGTTGATTAATATCTCATCCCTAATTTTTTCACCTATCTAAAAAATCTTGCTAATTAATCGATCGGTAAATATTTTTAGTAAAGGTATAAAATTTCTTAGGTAAACTTAATCAGATTGATGAAAATTCTTTGCCAATAATTATTCTCAACGATTTAGAGTTTACCTGCAATTTTAGTAGTTCATCCAGCACGATGGGTTCTCCATCGATGTGAAATTCGGAACTTGAACATTCATTGATACTTATCTCACTGGTTTTGTAACTTGTCACATATTTATTTTCATCCAACCGTTTTGTAAATAAATCGAATACTATTGAAGGAAGGGACCGGAATTGAAATGATTTTATAACAATTACATCGAATAAACCATCAGATACACTGGCCTTTGGAGCTATATAGGCATTGTTACCATACTGCCCTGAATTCGCAAAACTTACAACAAATGCTTCTTCGCTGATTTCCTGGTTATTTATACTGATCCGTACATATATTGGTCTGTATCTGAAAAATTCTTTCACTGAAACCCAAACATAAGAGAAAAAACCTCGTTTGCCGTAATTCGCAAATGCATGTGCAACACGTGCATCGAACCCAACTCCGGCCATGTTCAGAGATGGTTTCTCACCTATCATAAGGGTATCAATGGAAATGACTTCTGATTTAAGAATCTGCGCTATAGCCTTTTCTGGTTTAAGGGAGATTCCAATGCTGCGTGCCAATCCGTTTCCCGATCCGGTTGGCACTATCCCTAATACTGACTGTGAATTAATTAAAGCAGCACCTACTTCATTAACAGTCCCGTCACCACCTACAGCAACAATGCAATCAACTCCTTTGTCAACAGCTGTGGAGGCTATTTCTTTTGCATGTTTTGCGTGCGATGTGTAAGCAAACGCATATTTCTTTTTTGATCCATCAAATGCCTGATGAATTATTTCTTCGAGATTTTCTTTTCTTTTTGTCCCCGATAAGGGATTTATTATGAAAAGAAAGCGTTGCATTGCCAATTAATAAATGATCATTTGAAACTATTAATTTAGAGGCACTAATTATTTCCAAGAATCAATGGTAAGCCCTCGTCGCCTGCACCAACAATAACAACTTTTGAATTTTGCGACTCAGCAAGTTTAAGAGTTGCATCAATTCCTTTTTGTGTAAGGATGTTTTTAGTTAAACTTTCGCTAAGTATTTTATTGTAGTTTGCGATACCTGTAGCTTCAATTTTTTTCCTTTCAGCCTCGCTCCTTTCTCTATCAAGTTTAAATTGATATGCAAGGGCTACCTGCTCCTGAGTGAGTTTTGTTTCAATTGCATTCTTAATATTTGTCGGCAAGTTTATCGATCGGATCAGCATAGCCCTAAGATCGATATTATTGTTTTTAAGGATCTCGGTAGTTTCAGTTATTATTGAGTTTTCCACTTCCTGCCTCTGCGTTGAATAGATCTCCTCGGCCGAATAACGCCCCATTACCTTCCTGACTGATGATCTAACTTCAGGAATAACCAACCGGTTGATATATTCCTGACCAAAAACCTCATGTAGATATCCGATTCGTATGTACACAGGATTAAATCGGACCGACATATCGACATTAACTGATAACCCGTTTTTATCAAGAACATCCATTGTTTCTTCACGGGTTTGTTCCTTAACCGAGTAAACTATGAAATCATTCCACGGGGCAACAATATGAAATCCAGGAATAAAAATATTTTCCTTGTCTAAACCGGTTGTGAACTGCCTGAATATAACAGCTCTTTCGCCTGGTTCAAGCTTAAAAAACATACTACTGCTAAAAAATATTACAACAACTACTACTACGATTGCTCCAATCAATAAAGATGAAAATTGCTTATTCATATCGGTAAATTTTAATTAATCATTTTTAAGTTTGTAAAAGTAAGGCAAATCCCACTATTTAGAAAATCGCTGACGATTATTAGTTTTCTTTATTACTTCAACAGTCAACTTTCTTCGCGAATGATTTTATTGCAGTGAAATAATGCGAATCTTAACTTCTATATCAATATGTTGTTTTAAACTATTGTTGGATTTTTAACATGATTCAAGTTCTTTTATATTTGCTCCCTAAAACTTAAGCGAATGACAAACAAAATAGCAACATCAGGCAATAACGGAGACAAAGTCCGGTCCGATTGTTTTATCTCAGTTGAGATGAAAGAATCAGGTGGTATCAATATCAATTTAAAAAGCAAGGTAAAAGAGCTTTACGGTGATGATATTTATAACATCATCGTAAATGGACTAAACCATTTTAAGATTGAAAACGCACGGGTTTCAATCGATGACCGTGGTGCTTTGCCATGGGTAATTATGGCGCGTTTAGAGCAGGCAGTAAAGCAACTTACAAATGGTAAGGATGAATTTTTACCTGACTTGATTGAGGAGAATACTTCAGCATCGGAAAAAGATCAGTTCAGGTTTTCGAGGTTATACCTGCCGGGAAATACGCCAAGCATGATGCTGAATGCGGGCATCCACAAACCAAATGGACTGATTCTCGATCTTGAGGATTCCGTAGCACCAGCTAAAAAACCTGAAGCCAGATTACTCGTCCGGAATGCACTTAGGGCTTTGAATATGTATGGAGCCGAACGCATGGTTCGCATAAATCAGGGAGACATGGGAATTGATGATCTGGCATATGTAATTCCGCATAATGTAAATTTATTGCTGATTCCAAAGTGTGAAAGCGGGGAATACATTAAGAAGGTCGATGATGTTGTAAATCGGATCAAGGAAGAAAACAACATACAGATACCCACCTGGTACATGCCAATTATCGAGTCGGCGTTAGGTGTGGAGAAAGCTTATGACATTGCCACTTCTTCTGATAATATTGTAGCAATGGCTATTGGCCTCGAAGATTTTACTGCCGACCTGGGTACACGTCGCACAAAGGAAGCAACTGAATCGTTTTATGCACGCACACGACTGGTTAATGCCTGCAAAGCAGCAGGGATACAACCCATCGATTCGGTGTTTTCCGATGTTGCCGACATGGATGGCCTTAGGGAAAATGTTAAAACTTCGAAATCGCTCGGTTTTGAAGGAATGGGTTGCATACACCCCCGTCAAATACCTGTTATACACGAAAGTTTTGCTCCTGGGGCTGAGGAAATTGAGAAGGCCAGGAAAATCGTAAATGCATTCATTGATGCAACAGAAAAAGGACTTGGAGTGGTTTCACTGGGTTCGAAAATGATTGATCCTCCTGTTGTAAAGAGGGCAGAAACTACCATCAACCTGGCCTTAAAATTAGGCCTGATTCAAAAGAACTGGAGAGAAGAATTTTTAGCGTAGCCAGGCTTTGTAAATTTTAATGTATTGACCAAGACAAAAAAAATCAAAAATGGAAAAAGTTGAAAACCTTATAAAAAATGCAGCGGGACGAATGGTTCCGAAAACTATTAACGGTGTTGAACATGTACCTTTCCAGGGAGTTGGCAAGTATGTTCCGGAAGGAAGAAAATATGCACCTAAAATAAAATCGTATGCAGACTTCCCAAAAGATGGCAATAAACAGGTTAGCAACCTAAAAGAAGCTTTAGTTAAGGCTGGAATTAAAGACGGAATGACGATTTCAACTCATCATCATTTTCGTAATGGCGATTTAATTGCAAATCAGGTATTTGATACTGCACATGAATTAGGAATTAAAAACCTTCGTTGGTTTCCATCAGCTTCTTTTCCATGTCATCAACATCTGATTAAATACCTCGAAGATGGTACCATATCGCATATCGAAGGTAGTATGAACGGTGCATTAGGGCGATTTTGTTCGCACGGTAAAATGAGCAAAACAGCGATTTTACGATCGCATGGAGGTCGATATCAGGCAGTGCAGGATGGCGATGTGCAGATCGATATTGCAATAATAGGTGCTGCCAGCGCAGATCAGTTTGGGAATGCCAATGGTTTGTATGGTCAGTCGGCGAGTGGTTTATTAGGCTTTGCCTTAGCCGACTCTGAGTATGCCGAAAAGGTAATAGTGGTAACCGATAATATGGTTCCCTTCCCCTGTGTTCCATGGCAAATACAGGGGAACCATGTGGATTTCACTGTTAAGATGGAAAAAATCGGGGTACCTGAAAAAATAGTTTCAGGTACCACTCAAATAACCAAAAGTCCTGACAGGTTGTTGTTAGCTGAAATGACAGCAAATTTCTGCGATGCAGTTGGAATAATTAAAGAGGGATTTAGTTTCCAGAGTGGTGCAGGTGGTACTTCACTTGCTGTGGGCGAATACTTCAAGAAAATTATGAAGGATAAAAAAATCAGGGCACGTTTTGCCCGTGGTGGTAGTAATAAGTATCTTGTATCAATGCTTGAAGAAGGCCTTGTTGACTATATTCTCGATGGTCAGACTTTCGACCTTGAAGGAGTGCGATCGATGGCAGAAAATTCCGGCCATGTATGGACAAGCCCTTTTACCAGTTACAATTACCATGGCAAAGGCAATTTTGCCTCAATGGTTGATGTGGTTATTCTTGGCGCTACAGAAATCGACATTAATTTCAATGCTAATGTTGTTACCCATTCCGACGGCTTACTGCTTCATGGTATTGGAGGATGGCAAAACTGTCTATTTTCGAAAACTGTAATTATACCGGTTCCCTTGTTCCGCGACCGGATACCTGTAATTATTGATAAGGTAACCACGCTCTGTGGCCCGGGTGAATTAATAGACGTTATTGTTACCGAGCGGGGAATTGCCATTAATCCATTACGTAAGGATTTGATCGAAGCTGCTAAAGGATCCGGATTGCCCATTAAAACAATACTTGAGCTAAAGGAAGAAGCAGAAAAAATTTGTGGTATTCCTCAAAAACCAAAATTAGGCGACGATGTGGTAGCAGCTATAAAATGGGTGGACGGAACTGTAATTGATGCTGTAAGGAAAGTAGAAGAATAAGCCTGACAAAAAAGTCATTATCAGAATAAATTTTGAAAGCCGTTGGCCAGAATCTACGGCTTTTTCTATTTTCGTTGCTTTATATCTTAACATGAAGAAGATTTTACTTTTAATATGTTATTTTCTGGTGGTTTACACAGAAATTGTGAGCCAGAATGTTCCACCACATCCACTGGGATATATTTGTTGCCGACCTGTTGATTCTGTAATAATTGATGGAAATCTGGAAGAAAAAAGCTGGCAGCTTGCACTATGGACAAATGAATTTATCGATATTGAAGGCCCTGAGAAAGATCAACCGGATTATAGAACAAGTGTGAAAATGCTATGGGACTGTAGCTATCTCTACATAGCTGCCTACCTGGAAGAACCTCATTTGTGGGCAACGCTTACGCAACGCGAGAGTATTATATATCAAGATAATGATTTCGAAATTTTCATCGATCCTGTTGCCGACAATCATCATTATGCTGAAATCGAAATCAATATTTATGGAACAATTATGGATCTGTTGATTGCAAGACCCTACCGAAATGTAGTAGTTCCGGCATTTGGGTGGGATTGCAAATCGATGAAACATGCAGTCTACCTTGATGGAACAATAAACGATCCTTCCGATACCGATTCTTCGTGGACTGTTGAAATGGCCATTCCTCTAAAATCAATTACCGATTTGGTACATAATCAAAAACTTCCCGTGGCAGGTGATCAGTGGCGCATCAACTTCAGCCGTGTTCAATGGGATACAGAAATCGTGGATGGAAATTATAAAAAATTGAAAAAGCCTGAGCACAATTGGGTTTGGTCGCCGCAATGGGCCATTAATATGCACAGGCCTGAGTATTGGGGCTATCTGCAATTTTCCGATAATTATGTTGGAATGATCAAGGATGAATTTATTCCGGATTCCTTATGGCTTGAAAAGATGCAGGTTATGGCAATTTACGAGGCCGAAGTGATCTTTTTTGAGCATAACAAAAGATATGCTTCAGGCTTTCTAGAATTGAAGTTGCCTGCCTTTGTTGATACTTCAAAAATTGAGATTGAGGCGGGGAAAAGGCATTTTACTGTTTTCTATGATCTTGGCGAACAATGGCTATTGACCAATAACACCAGCAAACTATGGCAAGAAGTAAAATAATTTCACTTATTCTGATAACCATAGGAACCTTGTTTTATTCATGCAGAAACATACCGGTTGAACCTCCAAAACTATGGGCATGGGCTCATCCTCATAATGATTATACTGACTATGAATGGGATAGCTTAATGGCAAAAATGGAAAGTCACAATATCCGGGGATTACTTCTTTCAGCTGATTCATTTAGTTTGAAACGGATTATTCCAATCGCGGATAAACATGGGATTGAAGTCCATGCCTGGATATGGGCCATGAACCGTGGAGATGCACCGGCCGAATGGCTCAGTGTAAATGCACTTGGACAATCGCTCGCCGATGAAAAGGCCTATGTAGGCTACTACAAATTCATGTGCCCTGCTCTGCCTGAAGTGAGGGAGTTTATTAAAACAAAAGTAGAGGAGTTAACCCGTATCGAAGGCTTGCATGGCATCCACCTTGATTATATCAGGTATGTTGATGTATTTCTTCCTGAAGGACTTCAGCCAAAATATGGACTTAAACAAGATTCAATTATGCCTCAGTACGATTATGGTTATCATCCCTTTATGCGCGAAAAATTCAAAAAAATATATGGGATTGATCCTCTTGAATTGCCTGACGTATACACAAATCCGGATTGGTTGCAATTTCGTCTCGATCAGGTTACAGAAGCCGTAAATATGCTTCCCGCGATTGTTCATTCGAAGAACATGAAACTAAGTGCTGCAGTTTTCCCCGATCCCAGAATGTCGGTGCGTATGGTACGCCAGGAATGGGACAAATGGAATCTCGATGCATTTTTTCCGATGGTTTATTACAACTTTTACAATGAAAATCCCAGGTGGGTAGGAGCAACGATAAAAAAATCAGTCGGGATACTTCCCGGATCAAATATTTTTTGTGGGCTTTATGTTCCTGGTATTCCGTCAAAAGAAGCATTTCAGGAGGCAATCAGCATCTCCATATCAATGGGGCGATATATACAG
>CAYLZH010000239.1:0-7597 GCA_964388245.1 uncultured Bacteroidales bacterium | reverse complement strand
AAGCCTGATATTGGCCGGCAAAGTGGGAAGTAACATTGCTTCGGAAATTGGCACAATGCGGGTAACCGAACAAATCGATGCACTTGAAATAATGGGGGTAAATTCTGCAAGCTATCTTATTTTACCCAAAATACTGGCAGCCGTCTTTATCAATCCCTTCCTTGTTGTACTGAGCATTTTTATCGGAATCTGGGGTGGTTGGCTTGGTGGTTGCGTATTAACCAATGTTTTAACCACAGATGCCTACATTATTGGACTGCGATACTATTTTGTTCCGTTCTATATTACCTACACCTTAATAAAAACAGTGGTGTTTGCATTTATTATCACCTCGGTTTCGTCGTATATGGGCTATTACACCGATGGGGGTGCACTTGAAGTTGGCCGGTCGAGTACCCAGGCTGTTGTGTACAGCAGTGTATTAATCCTGATGTTTAATCTGATACTGACTCAATTGTTACTGGCATGATCGAAGTACGGGAAGTATATAAAGCGTTCGACGGGGTTGAAGTACTAAAAGATATCTCGGTGATATTCGAACAGGGAAAAACAAACCTGATTATTGGCCAAAGTGGTTCGGGTAAAACTGTGCTTCTCAAATCTATTGTCGGCTTGAATGAAATCGACAAGGGAGCAATTCTCTATGGTGACAGGAATTTTTCTGCCATGAATTTCAGGCAAAGAAAACAAATCAGGAAGGAAATCGGAATGGTTTTCCAGGGAGGGGCCTTATTCGATTCGGCAACTGTTGAAGAAAATGTGATGTACCCGCTCGATATGTTTACCCGCCAAAGCTATGACGAAAAAATTGAGCGGACCAATTTCTGCCTAAAACGTGTAAACATTGAAAATGCAAATAAAAAATTCCCGGCCGAGCTAAGCGGTGGAATGCGCAAAAGAGTAGCAATAGCACGGGCCATTGCCTTAAATCCGAAATACTTATTTTGCGACGAACCAAATTCAGGCCTCGACCCAAAAACAGCCATTTTAATTGATAACCTGATAAAAGAAATTACCGAGGAATTTAATACTACAACTATTGTGAACACCCACGATATGAATTCGGTAATGGAAATTGGAGATAAGGTAATGTTTATCTACAAAGGCGAAAAATACTGGGAGGGTTCCAGCAACGATATTTTTAATTCAGAAAACCGGGAACTGAATAATTTTGTATTTGCCTCGAAACTCACAAAACGCATTAAGAATATCCGGCCTTGATTTTCGGCTATTAAATTCCTGTGTTAGGGAATCTATTCTTTTTCATCCTGATCGAAACCAAAATGGCGAAGCGCCCTTTTATTAAACTTCGCTGCAAATGTTGAATTGCCTGTAAAAACAGCAAGTAAGGCTAAAACAATCAAAAGGCATACAATTACAATGGCTATTATTTTTATCATTTTTCTGATTTTTTGATCCTATAGCAAATGTACGAATGTATTTTCTTAGAGTCAATATGAATAGTTGATGGTTATTGGGAGGTGTTCTTTATTACAAATCTAATTTTAGACGCTACTGTTTAACGACTTTATAAACTACTGATTCAATATTAGACTGAATTCTTAAAAAATAGACCCCGCTTGTCAAAGAGGTATTCAATGGTATATCCTTTTTATTTTGAAGATTAAAGGCTTCGGAAAATTCCTTAACTCCATGTATTGTAAATATTTCAACTTTAACAGGTCCGCAAGTATGTTCAGTTGCCACAATTGTTAGCTTATCATGAAATGGATTGGGGTAAATAGTAAATTCCGGGCTTTCAATTTTTATTGATCCTGATGATAAGGGATCTTTAATAAAACATGCACCGTTTGGCGAATTAATATACCATAGCATATCAAGATGTTCGAAACATATTAATTGAAAGTTTTCATTGTTGAAATCCCCACCGGAATAAAATAATCCATATATACTTCCAATTCCCTCTATCCATGCGTCAAAAGTGTTTGCCGACAGAGAATTAAGCAGGATCCGCTTACGGAACTCATTGTATATAAACACTGAATCCACAGTATCGACCTTCAATTCATTTACGCCATTCGACCAGGGATTATCGATCTGAACTGTATCGCCCGTGTTAATCGAGAAGTCATACAGGAGTTTTTCCTGTGTGCTGTTTTGTTCAACGAAGTACCACTTTTTATTCGATTCACGTACTGCACAATAGTAGATACTGCTATCCGGGTAGAATACTGAATCGTCACTTAAACTGATCATACGGTAATTTTCAGACAGGATGGAAGTATCGCCCGGTATACCATATTTATATGTTTCCTCGAAAACAGTTTGCTTGATCGTGGCAACCGACCAGATGGAATTGGTATCAGGCAATGGGAAATACTCAGGTTCAGGCAATATGTAGTTGCTTGTATCGTAGGTACAGATAATAGGCATCCCAGGTATTGTGTGGTATGCAAAGGAATTTACAGTCAGCCACTCATGGTTCCAGTGTGTATCAACCGATATCCAGCCATAGTGCCATTTTTGGTCTTTCAAGTACCTGAACCCTATGAAACCATCTTCAACATCGATTTCATTGCCAAGGGAGTCTTGATCAAAGAAAAATCCCACCATTCCCACTGTCGCTACTTTACATCAAAGTGTCATAGGATAATTATAATAACACGAGTAAATAAAACTCGGTAATAAGTTTGCAGAAACTGTATCATGCAAGTTAAATTTATAAGGATAATAACCCCACAACTCATATCCTTATATTTCAATAGAATCATAATAGCATTTTATTAATGATGCACCGTAAGGTGTAATCATATCCATCATTAACATAAAATCATCCAATCCATTGTTGTCAATATCCAGATTTAATGAATCACCAACAAAAATTGTAGAGTCTATAGTAGTCATCACTATAGTTTGGGAAAAAGAATGGGTAGCAAGAAGTGCCGGTATAAGGTAAAAGATAAGTTGTTTCATTCAACACTCGTTTTCATAAAAGACATGCTGTTATTAACATGGGTTGCAATCAATCAGAAGAAAATGATTTATCGCCCCAGTTGTCGCCAGCCATAAAACATGATCGACAAATCGTTGAGCACCGTGTAGTCTTTGCAGTAAATCATATTTAATTTTTCCTTTTGCCGATTCGATAGAACCCTCTTTTTATGTGCATCGACAGGTGATAACACGGCAGGCTTAAGTTTAGGAAGATGGTCTGTTGATATGCCGGTATCGGAGAAATAGCCCACCCAACTGCAAAGGCCAATTATTACCCTTCCAATATTTGAAATGAACCTGCCGGATGAATCCTGAAACCAGATTAGCACAGGACTAAGTATCAATGTAATCAAACCAAAGAACAAATCGAACAGGCGCTTTTTCCTGACATTTGTTTTCTTGCTGATTGAATTATTGTCAAGAATATAAAGATCGCCGGCGGTTTCGATGGAATTGCTGCCAATTACCGACATGCTTTCGGGAGGTGCAATTTTATAATCTGTATTGATATCGGATAGCAAATCCATATTCTGAATGATTTGCTGGGCTGTAACATCGCGTGCCGAGAAAATAACCTCATCAACCTGATTTATCTGTACAATTTCCCTGAGCTGATCGATATTTCCAAGGTATCCCGGCCCCTCCTGATTGTTGTCGGGAGCAACCACTCCGATAAAGTTTGCCGATGGTTCAATCTGATTAATCAATTTAATTATCCGTAAAGCTTCCTCGTTTCGGGCAGTGACAATAATACGCTTCTTTTGGCCAAAGTTAATTTTGAAATTCTTCAAGCCTAAAAAATGAAAAACTATCCTTGATGCAGGTATGATTATAAACGACCATCCAAAACCGAGTAGTATAAGTGCCCTCGAAAACCGATATTCCTCATTCAACAGACTATAAACAACTAAAATGGTCATGGTTCCGATAATCAATCCTTTGGCAATCTTTTGCAGTTTAACAGGACGTTCATATCCTCCTGAAAAATAAACCGATGTTAACCAAACAAGGATATACGATGGAACTGCAATCATAAGAAACTCAGCAGGATAATGGCTGTCGCCAAATTTATAATTCTCCCACACAGGTTTAATTCCAAGGTATCCGGAAAAAATTAAAATGGTATCAAGTATCGGAAGGAAGAAGTTTTTGACAAACCTGTTAAAGATTGCGAGTATAGCCCGAAAATATATTGCCAGATTGATAAGGGCGATGTAAAGGCGGGCATTTTTTTGTGAGAAATGTTTGCGGGCAAAAATTATCATTGCGTTATAAAACACAACGACATAATTCAGGCTGCTCTTTTTTGTGCTCTCGCCTTTATAATGTATGATTGTTGTTCCGGCAAAATAATAATTTTTATACCCGGCCAATGTAATTCGGTACGACAGATCGATATCTTCGCCATACATAAAAAAACTTTCGTCGAGAAGCCCGGTTTTATCAAGTACCGACTTCCTGAGCAACATAAACGCACCGGCCAGTACTTCAATTTCATGGTTCTGGTTTTTATCAAGATGCCCAAGATGATAACGTGCAAATCTTTTCGAATGGGGGAATAGCCTCGAAAATCCAAAACTCTTATAAAACGATACCCCTGGCGATGGAAAAGCTCTTTTCGATTCGGGCAGGAAATTTCCTTTTCCGTCAATCATTTTAACACCAATGCCACCTGCATCGGGATGTTCATCAGCATAAACCAAAAGTTTCGTAAAGCTATCTTCCTCAACAACCGTATCGGGATTTAACAACAAGATGTATTCTCCTTTTGCCAATCGCATTGCCTGATTGTTTGCCTTTGCAAAACCCAGGTTTTTTTTATTTTCGATTAATTTAACCCATGGGAATTTCTCACTGATCATAGAACAGGAACCGTCGACCGAGCTATTATCAACCACAAAAACTTCGGAGTCAATGCTCCCAATAGCTTTCTCGACAGAATGTAAGCACTGTTCGATAAAGTGCCTTACATTATAATTAACTATGATTACCGATAATTTCACTGTTTGGCAAAGATATTCCTTTTCAATTATTTAAGATGATAGATTGGTAAACAAAAAAAAGGCTGTTCCCATGAAAGAACAGCCTAAGTTTTTTGATTATTATGCTATTTCTAATTATCAGCAACCATTTCCATTGTTGTTGTATAAACTGTACCGCCTATGTCTTTTGACTGGCTAATTTTAAACGCTGATGATGAAAGGGCATTAATATCATATTTCATGCTACCCCCAGCCGATGTTATAACAAGCTCGGTTTCATCGCTTCCAAAATCCCAGGTACCAGCTTCAACCACTTGAGGATCACTAGCTTCGCATTTTGTTTCGCCTTCATCGAATTGATATATGCCATCTTCATTGAAAATCATTCGGTCATCCTGCGAACATTCATCCATCATTGCATATAAATCACTGAAAGGTACTCCCAAAAATTCGATCGGAGGATCAAGCGTAAAGGCTGTTAATTTCCAGGGATTTGCAGTTATCATTTCAGTCTTGCTGGGTCCATCATCCTTATCTTTATTACACGATGAAACGAGAAGAGCACTACCGGCAATAACTACTAAAATAAGAGTTTTAATTGTTTTCATTTGTTATTTTTCTTTTGATTTGCCACAAACATAAGGAAAATTGATTCAGGATTTACAGACAATTATTTTGGATAGATGTTAAAAAAAATTAAAATGCCAGGGCAGTATTGTCTTTCCATATCACCCTAAAGCGAACCGGTAAAAACAGTCCGGTTTGTAATCGACCGGCCAAGGGTAACCTCGTCGGTATATTCCAGCTCATCGCCAATGGACACGCCACGTGCAATGGTCGAAACGGTTATCCCGAAATCCGATAACTTCCTGTATATGTAAAAGTTGGTAGTATCGCCTTCCATTGTTGTGGGCAAGGCCAGAATAACCTCCTTTATTTCTCCTGCTGTAACTTTCTCCTGTAAACTTGTTATAGTCAGGTTTGCCGGACCAATTCCATCCATAGGTGAAATAATGCCTCCAAGCACATGATAATGACCGTTAAATTGTTGGGTTGCCTCAATGGCCATTACATCTTTTATATTTTCAACCACACATACTGTTGTATGATCGCGAAACGAGTCGGAGCAAATAGAGCAAACCTCAGTATCGGAAATATTATGGCAGTTTTTGCAATGTTTTATCTCATTTCTAAGATCGATAATGGTAGTACCAAAACGATTTACAATATCTTTCTCCTGCCTTAATAAATGCAACACAAGCCTCAAGGCCGTTTTTTTTCCAATACCAGGGAGGCTGGCAAATTCATTAACTGCTTTTTCGAGCAATACCGACGGATACGAATTTACTTCCATAAACAAATTATTTGGCTCAAAATTAAATCTTTTAGCTCACTTTCAACACCAGTATCATTTCCTAAACTGATAATGACGGGAGTTTTATGATTATTAATGGAAAAAACGCTTAAAGTCTTTGGTGTTTAATTTACAATTTTCCAATATTTGTGAAATAAACCGGAATTTTTTATGATGAAAATAGTTGTACTTGGAGCCGGCCTTGTTGGTCGGCCAATGGCATTGGACCTCGCAAAGGACCGGCAATTTAAAGTAACCCTCGTTGATATTGATAAGAAAAAACTTGATGAAGTTTCTCCGGAAACAGGTATTTCAACACTGTGTTCCGATCTGGCAAAACCGGGAAAAATAAGGGAAATTGTTGGCAATTTCGATTATGTAATTTCGGCAGTTCCGGGGTTCATGGGATTCGAAACAGTTAAGGAAATAATCGAATCCGGAAAAGATGTGGTCGATATAGCATTTTTTCCTGAAGAGCCCTACGAATTGGATGTGCTTGCGAAAAAAAATAATGTAAGGTGCATTATCGATTGTGGTGTTGCCCCTGGCATGAGCCACGTACTTACCGGGTATCTCGAAAGCTATTTCGATAAATTGGAAACTGCTGTTATTTATGTAGGGGGATTACCAAAAACCCGTGAGTGGCCCTATCAATATAAAGCTGTTTTTTCACCTGCCGATGTTCTTGAAGAATATACACGACCCTCCAGATTGATCGAAAATGGTAAATTAGTAGTTAAACCTGCGCTTAGCGAACCCGAGTTATTAAACTTAAATCCGGTTGGAACCCTCGAAGCATTTAACAGCGACGGATTACGTACTTTAACAAAAACAATAAGAGCTACAAACCTGAAAGAAAAAACCCTGCGCTTCCCCGGTCACATCGAAATAATGCGTGTTTTTCGTGAAACCGGATTTTTTGATCAGGAACAAAAACAGTTTGGCAACATACGCTTCAGACCTATCGATTTTACATCTGAGCTGCTCTTCCCTAAATGGGAATTAAAACAAGGCGAAATAGATTTTACAATAATGCAGGTGTATGGCGAAGGTATCAAAAATGGAATTAAGGAAAGGGTTACCTTTGATATGTATGATGAATATGATCCTGCAACCGGTATCCACTCCATGGCCCGGACTACAGGATACACTGCTACATCGGCGTTGCGAATGCTTATCAATAATATGTTTACAAGCACAGGACTCACATTACCTGAATACCTGGGAAAAAACGATAAATACATCGATTTTCTGATTCAGGAGCTTTCGAAACGTGGGATTAATTATTCAAGAACAATAAAAGAGA
>CAYLZH010000238.1:0-7654 GCA_964388245.1 uncultured Bacteroidales bacterium | reverse complement strand
AGAAAGGTTTGCCATTGTTGTACAAGCTCATAATTTCAACCTATGCAAAATACAGTTCACATAATAATTGTAAATTACGGAAGCTGGCAACACACATGCAACTGTTTAAGAAGTGTGTTTTCGAGTAGTTACACCAATGTAAAAATCCGGATTGTCGATTTATGCAACCTGAACAACTCATGCAATCATCTGTCTGATTTCTTAAACAAGAACGACAAGATTCAATCAAAACTTATAAGTATAGAAAGTAACCTGGGCTTTGCCGGTGCAAATAATGTAGCCATCAGAGAAATTCTTCAAACTGAAGCTCCCGGCTATATATGGTTATTAAACAACGATACCCAATTGATTAACAGCAGTCTTGAAGAACTTGTAATTCAGTTTGATAAACTTATCACTGCTGGTCAAAAGCCCGGATTTCTTGGTTCAATATTGATTGACTGGCATGACAAGACAACAATTCAGGCTGTGGGTGGAAAATTCGATCCTAAAAACGGAATTATAAAATTCAGACATCAGGGGCAAAAAAATACCGGACAGAAAAATCAAACGCCTTGCAAAGTCGATTATCTTATTGGGGCATCAATGTTTTGCCATGCGAGCCTTGTAGAAAAAATAGGCTTGTTAGACGAAAGCTTTTTTCTTTATTGCGAAGATATCGACTGGTGTTACAGGGCAACACAGACCGGGTTTAACAATTTTGCCTGTCCATCGAGCATTGTTTATCATGAACAGGGTGTAAGTACAAAAACAAAATATGGGAAAGGGCAGGATGCTTCATCAGCTCGCAGATACCTTTATTCCAGCTATATAAAACTGTACAAAAAACATTTTTCAAAATATTTGCCGGTAGCCTGGTTTCAGCTTGTGAAACTCATTTTTGGCAGCCTTTTCCGGGGCGAGCAATCCGAGGCAAAAATTATTTTTAAAGAATTGTTTCACCCATAAAATGCCAAATCTGAATGATTCAGACTAATATGCACTGTTTTCTCCCTTTATTATATTGATTATTGTAAGGAAAATTATTTTTATGTCGAGCCACAACGTCCATTTTTCTATATAGGTAACATCGAACTTTACTCTGTCTTCCATATCGATTATTTCTTTTATCTCTCCTCTGAACCCGCGAACCTGTGCATGACCGGTAATTCCAGGCTTTATCGAATGACGGATCATGAACTTTGCAACCATTTTTCTATACTGATCGGTATGCTTTAACATATGTGGTCTTGGCCCCACAACCGACATCTGGCCAACAAAAACATTAAAAAACTGAGGCATTTCATCGATGCTGTTCCGGCGAAGGAATTTGCCAAAAGCGGTAACCCGGTCGTCATGCTCATGAGCCTGAATTTCATCCGATTGAGAATTATCCCTCATAGTCTTAAATTTAAGGCAGCGAAAAGTACGGTCGTTGAGACCTGATCGTTTTTGTACAAAAAACAGCTTCTTTTCACCATTAATCAAATTGATAATGTATACCAGAGGAATTAACCACGATAAAATCAGAATAATGATAAGCGATGAAAATATAAAATCGAATAAGCGTTTAAAGGCCAAATTATACCAGAAACTTAGAGGACCCTGCTGAATCTGCATCACCGGTAGTGTATCGTAATGTTCCAGCTTTAACCGCATATAGGAAAAATCGGACAGGTCGGGAACAATCCTAAGCTTTACAGGATATTTACTTATTACTGATGAAATTACTGCACTTAAGCCTTTTTTTATTTCACCGACAAGTATATATATCTCATCGATTTCGTTTTCAACAATATAGTTTTCAAGATCGGTATACCTGCCAACCACATCAACAGCATCTTCGGTTTTATCCTGTGTGAAAAATCCTTTAAACCTGTATCCTGTCCAGGGATTACTGTGGAAATAATCGCGAAGTTCAATCACTGCCGGATTATATCCAAGGATTACAATATTCCGATAATGGTATCCAAATTTCCGGTAGAGATGAAAAATATAATAGAGAATATATTTCCAGCCTATAAGCACACCAAAAAAAACCGGGAACAGGATCTTAATCGCATCGCGTTGAACATAATCCAGTGATTTTATCTGGAAGAAAAGCAGGAAAAGGAAAAAGAAAAACACCACAGTTTTAATGCTTGTAAAGAGTATTTCCTTTTTCGAAATCTGTTTGTTGATGGTATAGGTTTTAAAAATGGCAGATGAAACCAGCCAAACAAGGTTAAGATAGAAGTAAAAAACAATATGGTATTTACTGAAGCAAAATCTGTTGAAATCATTAAGGTACCAAAAACTTACAACAAGGGTTAGGTTTAAAATTACAATATCGCTAATAGCTGATATCAGTGAAATATTTTTTGAATGTTTAACCGACATATTCCTATGCTTTTTTATTCTTCAGAAACATTTGGTAATAGCTTTCGATTACATTATCGATTAAATAATTTTCGACAACCCGTTGTCTGTTTCGCTCAAGTTTATCGTGAAAATCCTGTTTGCTTGTGTGATTGTCAATAATGTCGGTAACGTCCTCGGAGTAGGTAAAAAAGAATGCGTTTCCATCGAGCACACTTTTATTGTAGGGATTGTTATGCGAACAAATCAATGCCGAACTTGCCATTGCCTCAAGCAACGATGGGTTGGTCCCGCCCACACTGTGACCATGAAAATACAGGTTCGAATAATAGCGCAAATTGTCGAGTATTTCCAGGTCGTAGATGCTGCCAAGAAAAACAATCCGTTCTTCGTGTCCGTATTTATCTTTCAGGTATTTACCGTGCGAAAGATGATAATTTCCTACAATAAGCAAAGGTTGTGGTGTTTTCGATTCCAGCTCTCCAACTATTATCTCTTCGATATTATTTTCAGCTTCGAGCCTTGCCACTAAAAGATTGTACTGATAGGGCCCGACCTTATATTCTTTAAGTATCGATTCATTCGGGTTAGAAAAAATAGAGGCACCATAGGGAATAAAAAACACAGGTTTTTTGTAGTTCTCTTCGTAGTAGGTTTGGATTATGCTCGAGTCGGCAATTAATGAATCGGAAAAAACTACTGCCAGTTTTTCGGCGAACTGTAAAAATTTACGGACATATTTATTGAACTTTACCCGTTGCCACTCAAAACCATCCATGTTTGTTAAAACCTTTGATTTTCGGCGGGGAAGCAACCAACCCCATACCGAACTACTTGTATAACCTAATTGCAGGATGATATCGAATTTTTTCTTTCGGCTGTCTAAGATACAATTCAGATCGTAAATAAATTGCCCGGCTGTCCCTATTTTATACTCCGGATCGTAGCAGTGTACAATGTGTACTCCATTCCACTTTTTTTCCTGGAAAGGGTGATTGTGCGAGTTATATACATAAACTTCGCATCCCCGGTTTACAAGGCCTTGCGAAAGATATTCGGCCCATTGTTCAAATCCACCATAGTTATTGGGTATTCCTCGTGTTCCTAAGATTCCTATCTTCATTTAAGCTGTTTCTGTTCTTTGATCATCAAAATAAATAAATACATCATAAAAATGGGGAAGTAAAAATAGAAACCATTAATAACTGCCGTAATACACATAGTGAAGTAAAATAGGAAAATAAAAAAATGGTTTACTATGATTTTTCTATTGTCGATAAAAATTCGAACAAATAATGCTACATACAGGATCATTCCAAAAATACCGTACGAATAAAAAATGTTTAACAAATCGTTATGGAACCAGATTTCGTAATTCAGGTTAATTTTGTTTATGGCTAAACCACTATAATTTGTCCGGCCAATAATGTAATCCCAAAATCCAAATCCTCGGACTTCGGTCCACCACGAATACCAGATCCTGTACCTTGACAGGCGTGTAAAATTTTCAGTGCTGGTTTTTATAAATGCAAAGTACTGGTAAAACACCGTTCCTTCAGTAATTTTCAGGATATAATCGATCGACAATATTACGCCAATCAATATTAGAATAACAGGAATAAGATATACCCAATATTTTCTTCTGATTAAAAACAAGATGGATGATAATGAAAGGGCAAAAAGCATGGCCCGCGATCCGGTATAAATAAGTAATACAAGACTTAACAGTACGACTAAAAGATTTATGATCTTCTTTTTTTTCCAAAATCGGCTCAGGAAAAACAAGGCAAAAAATCCGAAGAAATAGGAGGCGATATGAGAATGCCTGAAAATACCTGAATGGTAATATCTTTTGGCTTCAATAACATCGAGTTCTTTTTTTTCCCATTTAAGGGCCGGTGCTACCCATTTCCGTTTTACATCTTGTTGTTCTTTTAATAAAGGATCGCTATCGATTTTGATAAGTGTTACCGATAACATGAACACGCTGACAAGTAGGAAAATTATTACATTAATGATTTTTAACTGATTGATATTATGGCGATAAAAGAAATAGGCAAAAACAAATAGTAGAATAAATACCAGATCGGAAATGTTTTTTTCATGAAACTGATGAACAATATTGTTGATGATCGACACAATTACCAATACCCCGGTAAATAATAAAACAAATTTCTCGTTCCGGTTTTTTATCAGGCTTAGGCCAAACAATAACGGAAGCAAAACAATTGATCCGGCTACGAAAACGGGGACATGAACAAAATAATTAACCACACAGTCGGCAAAAAACAATACCAGGAAAAGCCTGAATATCACATCTGTAATAGCAAATCCTCTATTCTCTATGCCTTGTTCGAGCGATGATATTATTCCTAAATACTTTTTCATTTCGATTTAAATATTCTTCTGATAATTTTTGATGGAAAAAACATTGCAGCGCTTAATAAAAACCAGAGTTTTAAAAGCTTGTTTCTGGTGATTAGAAATTTCCGGTAATTCTGAATATACTTAAAATAGGTCCAAATCCTGAACGGATGTGTTTTTGTTCCAAAAATCCTGTCGCGGATTTGGTACGTAAGCCTTATCGTTTCGATCCGGATATTCGTTGAAACACTATTGTCATGAATCCTCATTCTGGTAAGTGGTTCAGCAATATTAGCAAAACGGTGTCCGGCTTGTATCATACTTGCAAAAATCTCATAATCTTCGGCTAAAACGTTTTCCTGATTGTATCTGAATTTTTTCATAACGGATGCCCTGATCATGCTTGAAGGATGCTGAATTCCTAACTCGCCCGATAAAAACTCCTTAACAATGGCCTCGTGTTTAAGCGGAAAATTCGAACTGATAATATCATTTTTGGTTTCGGTGCTGAAGTAAATTACATTACTCCCAACTACATCAATACTTGAATTGCTTTCCAGAAAATTTACCTGCTTTTCAATTCTGTCGGGATTAATCAGATCATCCGGATCGATGCGTAAGATATATTTTCCGTTTGCAACTTTTATCCCTTCGTTCAGGGCATTGCAGAAACCCACGTTAACATCGAGCTTTACAACTTTTAAATATTCAAGATCAGAAAAATTCTTAAGCACTTCGATAGAATTATCATTGGAACCATCATCTACAATAATTAATTCCATAGGCAGGCAGGTCGATTTTCCAATGCTAATAATAAAATCGGAAAGAAATTTTCCATTATTATAATTGGCAGCAACAATTGAAACATTAGCAGTTTGCTTCGACATCCTATATCCGGTTCAGTTTAGCCTTCCGCAAATATAGTCAGAGCATGGGACAAAACTATAATTTTCATTACCCGATTTTGTAATTATTGAAATCTTGAAATAAGATAATGTCTTGTGATCGGAGAAGAAAGTATTTTGGTAAAACACTTTAAACAATTCCCATCAGTTAACTTAAATGCCTTTAAAATGCGGTTAAACAATGTAGAAAGAAAATATTTTTCAGGATATCGTTTCAATTTTTTATTTTGAATATAAAGTTTCTCAAGCCAGACGAGAATACTTAAGAATTCACTTAGGTCATATTTGTTCCGGCCTGTTCTAAATTCGTGGTGCATTTTCATTTCCTCGCTGCTTGCTTTTATGTCAAGGCTTTCGAACAATTCTTCATAAACCATTGTAAGATTTTGATTAACCGTTGCCTCTTTCGACTGGGTTGCACTTTTATAATGAATTCTATAATGAAGGAGATATTCCGGCAGGTTCCAGGCTTTACCTCGTTTTAAAATATCAAGCCAAAGCTTATAATCTTCTACAATTTCATACCCCTCTTTATAAGCATATCGGGGCAACATTTCTTTTCGAAAAACAACCGCCGATTGAACAAAGTAGTTCATAAATAGCATAATGCCGGGAATCTTATCCGGTTTTGCATTTAGCTTCCAGTTTTCTTTTAGAACAAGTCCGTATTCATCGATTAGCTTAGCCCACGAACCGATCATCCCGAAATCAGGATTTTTATCCAGGAAAGCAATCTGTTTCTTAAACTTATCAGGCAATGCAACATCGTCGGCATCCATCATACCGATGTATTTTCCATGCGACAATTCAATACCCTTGTTCCGACTGTATACTATTCCTTTATTCTGATGATTTTTATGTACCCTGATCCGGTCGTCATCAAAAGATTTTATTATTGCAAGAGAGAAATCTGTCGATCCGTCATCAACAATAATAAATTCAAAATCCTTGAACTCCTGATCCAAAACACTTGTGATTGCCTCTTGCAAATATTTGCCGGCATTGTATACCGGCATAATTACACTTAATTTTGGATCATTCATATCGTGATAATGGTCAAAATGATAGGTTGGTTAGCGGATATCTGGCTATCATGTCATCAATCAGTAATAATCTATATCGCCCCGAGTTTCTTACCAACTTTGGTAAATTTATCGATAGCGAATTTAATATGTTCCCCGGTATGGGCAGCACTTATCTGCACTCTTATTCGTGATTGCCCTTTTGGAACAACCGGATAATAAAAGCCAATCACATAAATTCCCTCTTCCAAAAGTTCGTTGGCAAAGTCCTGCGAAAGTTTTGCATCATTAGGCAGATGTCCTAACATTACCGGACAAATAGAATGTGTCCCTGTTCCGAGATCAAATCCTGCTGTTGTCATTCCTTCACGGAACATTTTAGTATTGGCCTCCAATTTGTCGCGCAGGTGGGTACTTTCGGTTAATATCTTCAAAACCTCGATTGTTGCTCCTGCAATTCCCGGAACTACCGAATTGGAAAACAGATAAGGCCTCGATCGTTGCCGCAAAAGTTCTATTATTTCCATACGGCCCGAAATACAACCTCCCGATGCACCACCCAGTGCTTTACCAAATGTGGTGGTAATAATATCAACCCGGCCAATGGCGTTGCAGTACTCGTGGCTTCCCCGGCCATTTTTACCAACAAATCCGGTTGCATGCGAATCATCAATCAGCACCAATGCGTTATATTTATCGGCAAGATCGCAGATTTTGTCAACCTGGGCAATAATTCCATCCATAGAAAAAACGCCATCTGAGACAATCATTTTAAATCGGGCATCTTTGGCTTCAATCAGTTTTGCTTCAAGATCGGCCATATCATTGTTCTTATAACGAAAGCGCCGGGCCTTGCATAAACGAACCCCATCAATAATTGAGGCATGGTTTAATTCATCGGAAATAATAGCTGAATCCTCACCTAATAAAGGTTCGAAAACACCCCCATTTGCATCGAAAGCCGAAGAATACAGTATTGTATCCTCCATTCCCAGGAACTCGCTTAGCCGGTTTTCCAGGACTTTG
>CAYLZH010000237.1:0-7672 GCA_964388245.1 uncultured Bacteroidales bacterium | reverse complement strand
TGGTGGTATTCATAATAGAAGATGTTATTGATTGGCAGGTAGGATTAATCCTAAGTATTGGAAGTGCTACCGGTGCTTGGCTTGGAAGCACTTTTTCAATAAAAAAAGGAGATGTTTGGATTAAGCGTGTCTTACTGCTTGCTATATTTGTTATGGCTGTAAAACTTTGGTTCTTTGAATAATGAGCCCGGTCTAAAAAGTATCTTTATCGCTCATCTCGGCGTTGTCGGTAATTTTTGAATCCTCATTAACAGAAAGTTAACTGCGGATCAAAAATCACCTCCGCCTTGATTTGATCGAAAATCTATCTTTTTAGACTCGACTCAATAATTATTAAAAAAATAAAATATGAAAATCAAGTCGAAATCAGAATGTACTTACGATTGTATTTCACTGGGTGAAGTAATGCTCAGGCTCGATCCGGGTGAAGGGCGAATAAGAACTAGCCGTCAGTTCCGTGCATGGGAAGGCGGGGGAGAATACAACGTTTCCCGTGGCTTAAGAAGGTGTTTTGGCAAGAAGACTGCTATTGTTACCGCACTTGCTATTAATGAGGTAGGTGCCTTAGTTGAAGATTTAATGCTTCAGGGTGGATTAGACACACAGTTCGTGAAATGGGCAGATTACGATGGATGTGGCCGTACGGTGCGTAACGGACTAAATTTCACAGAAAGAGGTTATGGAATCCGGGGTGCGAAAGGGGTTTCCGACCGGGGGAATACAGCAGCCTCCCAACTAAAACCCGGCGACATCGACTGGGAATATATCTTTGGAACACTAGGCGTACGCTGGATGCACACCGGTGGTATTTTCGCTGCCCTTTCCGAGTCGGCTGCCGGAACTGTTATTGAGGCTGTTAAGATTGCAAAGAAACACGGTACTATTGTTTCTTATGACTTAAACTATCGACCTTCGCTTTGGAAAGCAATCGGTGGAGAAGCAAAGGCGCAGGAGGTAAACCGTGAAATTGCCAAGTATGTGGATGTGATGATTGGTAACGAAGAAGATTTTACAGCTTGCTTAGGACTTGAAATTGAAGGTAACGAAGAAAATCTGAAAGAACTGGACCTTGCCGGTTACAAAAGCATGATCGAAAATGCGATTAAAGAGTTCCCAAATTTTCAGGTGATTGCCACTACCTTGCGCACGGTAAAAACGGCAACCATAAATTCATGGGGGGCTATTTGCTATTCTGATGGAATAACCCACGAAGCACAACACCGTGAAGACCTGGAGATAATGGACCGTGTAGGTGGCGGCGACAGCTTTGCGTCGGGTTTAATTTATGGTTTCCTTGAGTACAACGATGCCGCAAAAGCCGTAGAATACGGCGCAGCCCATGGAGCACTGGCTATGACAACACCCGGGGATACCACGATGGCAACTTTACCGGAGGTAGAAAAAATCATAGGTGGCGGAAGTGCACGAGTTGATCGGTAATCAGTGCTGGTATGAAACACTGAAGGAATTAAATTCCAAATGACAAATAAACTCCAAACACGAAATATCATTTCATCAAACCTGTTTGCTGACAGGTAGCAAGGTTCTTTTTGACTGTTTTGGATTTGTAAATTTTATATTTGGTATTTATTTGTTTTTTGATCATTGTTTTTTGGAATTTTTATGCAGACTATTTAAGGTGAGAATCTCATGGATTTATTTGTCAATATTTTAATGTGATAGGATGAAGATCGAATTAACTACACCAGCACTTTTATTTCCGGCAATTTCCTTGTTATTGCTCGCGTATACTAATCGCTTTTTAGCGCTTGCCGCACTAACAAGGCAGCTAAAATCCAGTTTAAACAAGGGGAATTATATTTCTAACAGCCTACAGATTGCAAACCTGAAGAAACGGCTTAATCAAATTGTATATATGCAAGCCGCCGGTGTTGCCAGCATCTTATTTTGTACGATTTCAATGATATTCTTATTCGTTGGAAAAGAACAAGCGGGGCAGATCAGTTTTGCAATCAGCTTATTCCTAATGCTACTGTCGTTGGTAATTTCACTCACTGAAATACTTATATCGAGCAAAGCCCTAAAAATAGAACTGGAGGAAATAAAATCAATAAAGGACTAAAAAAGAAAACATGGCAAAATTTAACCGAATAGAAGTTTTTAAGGTGATGGAGGAAACCGGGATGGTACCTCTCTTCTATCACAACGATATAGAATTGGCCAAAAAGGTTCTTCTTGCCTGCTACAAGGGTGGAGCCAGGGTGCTGGAATTTACCAATCGGGGAGACTATGCCAACGAAGTATTCCGGGAACTGAATAAGTATGCCGAAGAGTCCCTCCCGGGAATGATCCTCGGCGTGGGATCGATTACCGATGCAGGAGCTGCTTCCGTGTACATGCAACTGGGAGCCAATTTCGTGGTAACACCAGTTTTCAGGGAAGATATTGCGATAGCCTGTAATCGCAAGAAAGTGCTTTGGTCACCAGGGTGTGGATCTCTTACCGAAATTGCCAAAGCGGAAGAACTGGGCTGCGAATTGGTGAAGCTTTTTCCGGGTGATGTGTACGGTCCCGGTTTTGTGAAAGGCATTAAAGGGCCTCAACCCTGGACGAATATTATGCCAACCGGTGGTGTATCGCCAAACAAGGAAAACTTGAAAGGCTGGTTCGGTGCCGGTGTTACTTGTGTTGGAATGGGTTCTCAATTGATATCAAAAGAGGTGATAAAAAATAAAGATTTTGATGGCCTGGAAATAAAGGTTCGCGATTGCCTTAGCCTCATCAGAAAAATTCGCAATTAGATCAAAGGTTATTTATAATTGAAGTTTAAATTAACTTACTAAGTTGATTGCATATTTCAAGCACCAACGGTGCGAAAGCATTAGCATAGGGTGAAGCCCTATGTAGATGGAAATGCAATGTTTTTAGCCCTGAAAGAACGTAATTAAAAAGGTTTAGTAATTCGACAATTTCACTTACTACTTGTAAAAGTAAATTAGATGAGTGTTTTAGATAAGTTCCGGTTAAATGGTAAGGTGGCTTTAGTAACCGGCTGCAAAAGGGGATTAGGAAAGGCAATGGCCATTGCCCTGGCAGAGGCAGGTGCGAATATTATTGGAGTAAGTGCCTCCCTGGAAAAAACGGGAAGTGAGGTTGAAAAAGCTATCAAAGGACTGGGTCGGAAGTTTACGGCCTACAATTGTGATTTTGGCGACCGCATTTCGCTGTATGCTTTTATCAAAGAGCTAAAAAAGGATTTTCTGGCGATTGATATTTTGGTGAATAATGCAGGAACTATAAAACGTGCTCCGGTAACAAACCATGGCGATGACTTGTGGGATCATGTAATTGAAGTCAATCAGACGGCTCAGTTTATCCTCTCTAGGGAAATAGGCGAAGGCATGGTAGCAAGAGGAAGTGGCAAAATAGTATTTATGGCTTCTTTACTATCTTTCCAGGGAGGCATCACAGTACCCGGATATGTTGCCAGCAAAGGAGCCATTGGCCAGATGACCATGGCCTTTGCCAACGAATGGGCAGCAAAAGGAGTGAATGTAAACGCCATAGCCCCGGGCTACATAAGTACCGACATTACCGAAGCCTTAAGGAATGATCCATTGCGTTCGGAGTCCATCCTTTCCAGAATCCCTGCCGGATGCTGGGGAAACCCTGAAGACTTTGCAGGCCCAATAGTTTTTCTGTGTTCGGACGCTTCAAGCTATATGCACGGAAGTATTCTGCTGGTTGACGGAGGTTGGATGGGAAGATAATCCCGGGGCCGGACTTAACCTGAGCAATACGAGAAAAGCAATTCCGGGGTAGTACAAATTATAATATCATTTAAAAAAATAACAAATTAGTTATGATATCAAGAATAAGAAACTTAGGGATTTGTCTTGTGGTAGGATTAATTGTAATATCATGTTCATCAGGCTCTAACTCGCCCGAAATTGTTGTTCAGAATTTGCAAATGCAAATACCATCGGGCATGAAAGTTATTACTGAAGAATTATTGAAAGGTGAAATTGCGGAAACAAAGATTGAGCACATTGGTTATGTAGGGCCTGCCAATCAAACCATTAATTTATTGAGCGAAAACGTGAACATGTTTTTGTTCGTGCGTGGTAAAGGGACACTTTATGCGGATACGATGACATACGATCTGGTACCGGAATCAATAGCGATTCCCATGCACGAAACCAATCGTATACAGATTGAAGTCCCTGTAGGAGAAGAGTTGCATTTCCTGCAGTTCACCAAAAAATTATCTGATCAGGATATTGAAGACCTCAAGGATTTCCCGGAAGAAAACAAACACAATCTCTTTTTTACACGGTTTGAAGATTGTGAGCCATATACCGAAAAAATAAAGAGTCCGAATACAATCAGCCGTACGGTACTGCCCGCCGAGATTATTCCCCGGGTTGCTTTGGGAACAGTAGAAGCACCGGGACCCGATGAAGTGGGGGCACACAAACACCCCATGCTCGATCAGTTGTTTCTGGGATTGACTGACAACGATATTGTTGTACATGCCGATGGAGCAACTGCACAACTTAAAGAATATGCCTTGATACATATTCCAATTGGCTCAAGTCATTGGGTGACTGTCGATGAAAATAAAAAGATGTACTATATGTGGATGGATTTTTTCCTGACAAAAGAGGGGCAGGAATGGCTAAAGACACACAAACCCGTGAGCACCGATAAAAAAGATTATTAGCAGGATTTAGATTCGCAATAAAATAATTGGGTAAATTAGGATCTCCGGGTAGAGCGGTAACAATCCGCTCCACCCGGAAAACCTAAACTAGGTTAGACTGCGTATGCTTTTAATCAGGTGTCCGGATTGTGCTCTTCTATTTGGTTTATTCCATTGAATCAGCTACACAATACAGAAAAGGTTGCTACTAATGGCGGTCTCTTTTCAATTCGTTCAAAAGTCGATTTATAAAAACCCCAAATCCAGTTTTGCTTCTTCGGTCATCATATCTTTGTCCCAGGGTGGATCGAAGGTAAGTTCCATTTCAACCTTTTTTACACCTTCGATGTCTTGCACTCGCTGGTTTACTTCAGCAGGTAAACTTTCAACCACCGGGCAATTGGGCGATGTTAGGGTCATTACCAGTTTTACATTATTGTCATCATCAACATTTACTTTATAGATAAGTCCCAGGTCGTAAATATTTACAGGTATTTCCGGGTCGAAAATATCTTTTAATACTTCGATGATTTTGTTTTCGAGGTGTAAAAATTCGTTTTCCATTTTGCTGTTACTTACGACAATTGCTTTATAGACTAAGCATACTGCTAATTCCTAATTTCCTATTTTACTGATTCATCCTGGCATCGAAAGCAATGGCATATAGTTTCATTTGTTTGATCATGGCAACAAGGCCATTTGAGCGGGTAGGAGAAAGGTTTTGTTTTAAGCCGATTTTATCGATAAAATACAGATCTACATTCATCAGGTCCTGTGGTGTTTGGTCCGACATTACCCGGATCAATAATGCAATAATCCCCTTAACGATGATTGCATCGCTGTCGGCTGTAAAAACAACCTTGCCACTTTCCATTTCGGCATTCAGCCAAACCCTCGACTGGCAGCCTTTAATTATATATTCGTCGGTTTTTAGACTGGGGTCAATATCCGGGATATCCCTGCTCAGTTCGATGAGAAAATTGTATTTGTCCATCCAGTCGTCAAATACCCCGAACTCTTCAATTATTTTATCCTGAATCTTATTAATTTCCATCATAATTTTTTTTGCAAAGATATTAATTTAGTCTTCAGTCGCCAGTAATCATGTTTTAGCGGAATGTTTCTGCGCAACTTTAGCAATATCATTAGCTCTTGTAGAACACTATCCAAACATTAAGCGTATTTTTTCCAGTGCTTCGGCCAGGCGGTCGACTTCTTCAAAAGTATTATAAAAAGCATACGATGGCCTTACAGTTCCATCAATACCATACCGGGTCATTATGGGTTCGGTACAATGTGTTCCTGTCCTGACTGCTATGCCCATTTTATCGAGTACCATGCCTACATCGTACTGATGTATTCCCTCCATTAAGAGCGAGGTAACGGCAATCTTGCTATCCGATGTGCCATATATTTTTAATCCCTCGATTGCCAAAAGTTTGGTGGTAGCATAGTCGAGCAGTTCTTTTTCGTACAATCGAATTTCGTCGAGCCCAATATTGATAAGGTACCGGATTGCAGCTTCGAGACCGGCAGCGCCAACATAATTAATGGTACCTGCTTCGAATTTAAACGGAAGATCGTTGTAGGTAGTTTTTTCAAATGTAACACGTTTGATCATATCGCCACCACCCTGGTATGGAGGCAACTGTTCAAGCCATTTTTCCTTACCATATAAAACGCCAATCCCTGTAGGACCATAAAGTTTGTGTCCGCTAAAAACATAGAAGTCGCAATCAATATCCTGTACATCTACCTTTCCATGTTGAATAGCCTGAGCCCCATCGACAAGTACCGGGATGCCATGAGAATGGGCTTTGCTGATAATTTCCTTTATAGGATTTACTGTCCCAAGGGAATTTGAGACATGTGTAATTGCCAGTATTTTTGTTTTTTCTGATATAAGTTTCTCTAATTCAGAAAGTATTAGCTCACCTTTGTTATTTATTGGAGCTACTTTAATTTTCGCCTTTTTCCGCTCGGCCAACATTTGCCATGGAACAATGTTGGCATGATGTTCCATGTGTGTTAACAGTATCTCATCGCCTGGTCCGACAAATTTTTCACCAAACGAAAAAGCAATTGTATTGATTGATGCCGTAGTACCTGACGTAAACACAACTTCGTGATTATGCCTGGCTCCAATAAAATTCCGGACAGTTTTTCGTGCCTTTTCGTATGCTTCGGTAGAAAGCTCGCTCAGGTGATGTACCCCACGGTGAATATTGCTGTTGGTTTCAGAATAGAAATCTGAGATGGCATCGATAACTTGTCGGGGTTTTTGTGTTGTGGCCGCATTATCGAAATATACAAGATGTTTACCATATACCAATTTCGACAGTATAGGAAAATCCTCTCTTATTTTTTTGATGTTGTTTTTCAATGTGGTAGGTGTTTATTCAGATGAGGATAGGGGGAAGCTGATTATTTTTCATTAAAAAAGTTACCAATTTCTGTGTATTTATTTGTTTTTTCTTCATAGATTTAATTTTCAATTTTCTAAGATTTTAAAGTGACAAATTAGTTACAGTGAATTGAACAATTGTTACAACGCGATAATTCTCCCCGTAATCGTTTATCTACAAGCTCGATAACCCGGTCGCGCAAGGGCAATACTTTAATCTGACTTATTATTTCAAAAGCAAAAGCATACATCAGCATTAAGCGGGCTTCACGCTGTCCAATGCCCCGAGATCGTAAATAAAATAGTGCCTCTTCGTCTAATTGCCCAACTGTTGCTCCATGACTGCATTTTACATCATCGGCATAAATTTCCAACATGGGCTTAGTGTTCATAACTGCTTCGTCGGTTAGCAGTATATTGTTGTTTGTTTGGTAGGCTTCGGTTTTTTGGGCGTCGGGGTGTACATGTATTTTTCCGTTGAAAGCTCCCGATGCATCATCGTCGAGAACTCCTTTGAATTTTTGAGTGCTGATACAATTCGAGCTTTTATGTTCAATAATTGTATGGTTCGATATGTGTTGTTTTTTATCGGTTAGATACAAGCC
>CAYLZH010000236.1:0-7779 GCA_964388245.1 uncultured Bacteroidales bacterium | reverse complement strand
CCCTGTTTTTCTTATAAAACCTCCGGTATGCTGTCGATGCACGTTTATTTTCTCCCTGGTATTTCATCATATCGGCATACCAAAACCTGGATAATGGAAATAACTCCTCTTTTTCGGTATAGATTTTCCTGTACTCTGTTGCTGCTTTTTTATAGTTCTTACCAAGCCGGAGCGATTCTGCAAAATCGAATCTAAGTTTCAGTGAACCTGGTTTTATTTCAAGCGCCTGCTCATACAAACCGGCAGCAGCATAATAATTTCCTGAACCGAATTCGGTATCAGCAGCTTTTACTATTTCATTAATAGTTTGACCAGCTGCAAAAAGAAATACAACGTGCAATAGCAGGAATATGGCGAAAAGTCTTTTCATCAAATAAAATCGGGGCAATATTTTTTTGTTACTGAAGGAATCATTCTACGAATATTAAACAAATAGACCAGTGAAAGTTCAAAGGCACCGCGGCCATTGTTAATTGTTGAGAGATCGGAATTTGTAATATCATAGCTCAGGCCAATCTGTACCTCCTTATAAATCGCCGATGTTCTAAGTATTACAGCATCTCTGTTTCTTAAAAAAAGCCCAATGCGAAACTCCTGGACAAATAAATTTCCGGGGATAAATTGAAGCTGGGCACCTGGTAGCAGTTCGTTGTTCTTTTCTTGCTGTTGAAAATATATTGACGGTAAAACATAAAGTTGATAAGTTACCGGAATTTCACAACTAATAAAGCCTTGTTTAGTTTTCCGGGATTTATGTAAATTGTCTTCAGAAAAAGTAAAAACAGGGGCATTCAGGTTGTTCTGGCTCCATCCGGCCATAAATTTAAAAGCATTATTTGTTATCCATGAAACGAAAATTCCGGCACTAAAATCAATTAGTGTTTGGCTGGTATTGGCGAATAACTCATCAGAAGGTAATTCAGGATCGTAATAATTACCGTTGAATTGTGTTCCCCAATATAATTTTTGATGGTCGAAACTAAATTGTCTCATCCCGGCACGTCCACCAATTGAAATCTGTACTTTATCCCGAAGTATTGGATATTGAACCGAAAGGGGAACATAAAAGCTTGTTTCACCGAATCCGGCATCTCCCGCTCTGTCGGACAATACTGCCAAACCTAATCCGATTCTTCCTGATGGGAGAAAGAAAACCTCTCTGCCATGATCGACTGATGCTGATATTGTTTTGTAAGCATTGGTAAAACTGTTCCACTGGCTTCGGTGTGATAAAGTAACACGGTACTGTGTCGGCATTGTTCCGGTTAAAGCAGGATTTAGAAACAGGGGATTAAAATCGAACTGAGAAAAATGAATATCCTGTCCATAATTCCTGACTGATATCAGTATAAAGATAAAACTAACAATTATATACTTCCCATATCTCATTGAATACCGATTTAGTACAAACCTACATAATTTTTTTCAGGTTAATACATACTGATCAGGTGAAATACTTTAAGTAGGTTCGTTGAATTCATGCTTATTAACAGGGAGTATGAGAAGTAATTTATAAGTTTCAGGCTATTGGAAAAACTGATTGAAATTCCTTAAAAATTGTGTATGTTTATTGACAAATAACACAAGCCAATGCTATGATGAACAAAATAGCCGAACTGGATAAAATAGCTATCAATGTTAAATCGCACAAACTATTAAGGACATTGTTGCATGAAAATCCTGAGTTGGAAGAAATCCTAAGGGAATCGAAAAACGAAACCGAAGCCATATTTGGAGTAAAGGAGCTGATTCTTGAGTATCTTGAAAAAAGGCCGGCTGCATTGAAATTCTATAAAAAAGAAAGTACAGGACGGAATGCTTTTGAGAAACTTAGCTGGCGTGATTTTGCCGCAATCAGGATTATTGATTACACCGATAATGCCGACACCCGATATAAAGATTTGAACCTAAGAGGGGAAGTGGCTGTATCAAATCCCGTTAAACTTTTATGGCTGGCAGTAACCTACGGAACAGGAGGTGCAAGACCGGGCTTTTTTGTCGATATGATAAAATTGTTCCGGCAATTTTCAGGAAAAAGCCCCAAGGTTAGGTATACAAAAGGACAAGTTATCGACTGGATGGAAAAATGGCCATCGGGCCTTGATTTACGAATTGTAAAACTCAGGGAAGAGAACAGAAACCGAATTATTAATATCCTGATTGAAAAAATTGATAAGGGCGAAATTCAGGATAAAAAATACTATTTTCCTGAAAGGTATTCACAAGGAGAAAAGTTTAAACAAATGCTATCATGGTGGAATGAGAAAAGTTTCCATCTTCGCTTTGCCATTCGAGATCCTGATTTGCTAAATGAAATGCTCGGTCATTCACTCGATCCTGATACAATGAAAGTTCTGTACCAGGCAAAAGAGGTGGGAATTCCGTTTTTTATCAATCCCTATTATTTGTCGCTTTTGCATGTCAGGGTACCATATTTCGCAATAGGTGCCGACCTGGCCATCAGGCATTACATTCTGTACAGCCAGCAATTGGTAAATGAATTTGGCCATATTATAGCCTGGGAAAAGGAAGATACGATTGAACCGGGAAAACCAAATGCCGCCGGCTGGTTGCTGCCGTCACATCATAATGTACATCGGCGTTACCCTGAAGTTGCCATATTAATTCCCGATACGGTTGGACGGGCTTGTGGAGGATTATGTGCATCGTGTCAGCGCATGTACGATTTTCAGCGGGGGAATCTGAATTTTAAACTTGAAAAATTACAGCCCAAATCTAACTGGAGCGACAGACTCAAACAGTTGATCAATTATTGGGAAAATGACACACAATTACGCGATATTCTCATCACTGGTGGCGATGCTCTTATGAGTTCCGACAGATCGCTCAGGGAAATTCTTGATGCAATTTATGTAATGGCAAAAAGAAAAAAGGAGGCAAACAGGCAAAGAAGCAATGGTCAGAAATATGCTGAGATATTACGTGTAAGGATCGGTACCAGGTTGCCTGTTTATCTGCCTCAACGGATCAATAAAGACCTGTTGGATATTTTAAAAGAATTCAAAGAAAATGCCGCTACTATTGGCATAAAACAATTTATCATTCAGACTCATTTTGAATCGCCGATGGAAGTCACGCCTGAAGCACAAAATGCTGTTGCAAATCTAATTGCTGCCGGATGGACAGTTACCAATCAACTCGTACTAACAAGTGCTGCATCGCGCAGGGGGCATTCTTCGAAATTGCGACAAGCCTTAAATGATATCGGTGTATTATCCTACTATACCTTTTCGGTGAAAGGGTACATGGAAAACACTCATAATTTTGCAACCAATGAACGTGCTGTTCAGGAACAACTCGAAGAAAAAAGCATTGGCCGGATCCCTTCGAAATATTATAACGAACTCAAAGAATTTCCGCTTATTGCTGAAGAAATGGTGGAGAATATTGATAACCTGAGGAAAAAGGCCAGAATACCCTATCTTGCCACAGACCGGAATGTTTTAAACCTGCCGGGTGTTGGAAAAAGCTTAACATACAGGGTTATTGGAATTACACGTTATGGACGCAGAATCCTTGAATTTGATCATGACCATACACGAAACCACAGTCCGGTAATTGATAAATTGGGTAAGGTAATAATTGTAGAGAGCAAATCGGTTCATGAATATCTTCAGCAATTAGAGGACATGGGCGAAGATATATCACAGTATGCCAATATTTTTGGATATTCTATCGGCGAAACTGAACCTCGTTTATCATTATATGAATATCCCAAATACGATTTTGAAACAGAAAAGAAGTTATCCAATTTTGAGATATAATCTGGCCTTAGTTGAACCTGAATTTCACAATTGTAGCTTTTTCAGCACCTTTTGAAGCCGTTTTCGTTGCGAGTCTTTTTCGCACTCAGAAAATCGGTTGTTAATGATTGATTTAAATTCCTCAATATTTTTTGAGCTTATCGAAGCAATTGTTTTCTCGGCATATTGTGGCAGTTGTTTAATCGGGCATAAGGTTAATTGCTCCATCAACAAAGGATCGACAGCATCGAAAAAAGCATCAAATTTTAAAAGACCTGCATAAATCTGTACACCACAGTCGATTGTAATAACCGAGCCATTGTCAACTGTTCGTTTTATTACATCGAGATGCTCAAATATTTCCCTGTGTTTTATTTCTGTGATGTTCGAAATGGCAATCATCGATCCCCAAACCAGCCGGTTGTTTTTACTTGTTAACAGATTCAGAAAATCCTCATAAAATTCAGCAATTAATTCAGGTTTGATGTAACCCGTTTCGTACAATGTTTTAAGGCAATCGCTTTGAATTCGCTTATCTTTATGCTGAAGGTTTTCAACCAACTGTTTTACTGCGCTGTAATCTTCATTTTCAGCAATTTCTTTGGCCAGGGCAATTTCGTTTTCGTTACCTCTTAGTCCACGCTGCGAGGACAGGAGATTAATTATGTTCATAGTATCAGAAATTAAATGATTAGTAGCTTTCGAATAATTCAGGTCTCTTATCTCCAAAATATGCAATAAACGGAATTCTTTTTTTGGGGAAACTTCTTAGGCTGTCAGATGCGGCAAAATAGTGACGGATCGGTGCAATTCCTAATACTTTTTTCTGAAGTATTCCCTCCTTATCAAGCGACCATTCCTCGACAAAAATTAAACTCTTGATCTCTGACAAGCGTAATTTCCCTTCAGTAATTTTTTGCTTCCATTCACTGGTTTGCGAATCCATAACATCAACTGTATCAATTGATGCATCCATTGCCGACAAAATTTCATTCCACCCGATTTCGTCTCCAAAAGGATCAGACATAGCACCATACGCCGGAATTTCACCTTTCTCTATTTTTGAAAAAATATTTTTCAGCAATTTCTTTTGATCGATATTGCCCATCCAGTTGGAAGCCTCAGGATCGATCTCAAGCGAGACCTCATAAATAACCGTTTCATCCGATTTTGCTAATGATTGGTTTTGCAATTGAGCATCGTTATTGCCGGAACATGATGCCAGAATTAAAGAAATACAGGAAACGATAACAAATATGGTACGATTCATAATTTTTAGTATTTTGGTTTCTATTTGATAACGAAAATAATACATTTTTCATGTACATGCTTGGAATAATGTCGGGAACATCACTCGACGGTATCGATTTGGCCCTGTGTAAGTTCTATTCCGATCAGGAAGCAATCGAATATAAAATTATACAATCGGCAAGTATAAAATATCCCGCGGAATGGTACGATAAGCTTTCAAACGCTCATCAAAATTCTGCCTTAGGATTGTTACACCTACATAAAGATTATGGTTTTTTTTCAGGTGAAACAATCAATAAATTTCTTGGAGAATGTAACGTAAAGCCTGATTATATTGCATCTCATGGCCATACTGTTTTTCATCAGCCTGAGAATAAGTTAACTTTTCAGTTGGGCGATGGTGCTGCAATTGCGGCGATATGTCGTATTCCTGTAATATCAGATTTCCGTAGCAAGGATGTGTATTTTGGTGGGCAGGGGGCTCCCCTCGTTCCCATTGGCGACGAGCTTTTATTTGCTGAATATGATTACTGCCTTAACCTGGGAGGGTTTGCCAATGTATCGTTCAGAAAAGATAATGTTCGAAAGGCTTTTGATATCTGTCCGGTAAATATTGTGCTGAATGAATATGCCCGTATCTTAGGCTGTGAATATGACAATTTGGGAGAATTAGGCAAAAAAGGAAAAATAAATTATGAATTGGTAAAAGCTCTGGATAGTTTGCCTTACTACAAACTGACTCCGCCAAAATCATTAGGACGTGAGTGGGTAGAAAGGGAGTTTATGCCCCTGGCTAAAAAGTTTAACTTGTCGACCACCGATACACTGGCCAGTTGCTATGAACATATTTCCAATCAGTTGTCACATGTGGTTCATGGAAAAAATATGAAAACCCTCATAACCGGTGGTGGAGCTTTCAATACTTATCTTATTGATAGATTCCGGACTAAAACCAGTAGTGAAATGATTATCCCGGACGATAATCTGGTAAATTTCAAAGAAGCCCTGATTTTTGCTTTCCTCGGTTACCTCTTTATCAAAGGACAAGCCAATTGCCTTGCTTCAGTCACAGGAGCTTCAAGAAACTCTATTGGTGGATGCCTGTATAAATAGATTGGCTTAGATAGCTCTAAAAAACAAGTATCGAATCACAATGTTTATCTTCATGAGCGAAGCGATTAAATAGGCAACAAATGCTTTCCGTGAAAAGGAATAAAGTGAATCACATATGTGAAATATCCACATGTGTATAGTAAATATTTTATCGTTGGGCTTCATGCAAAAAAACGAGAACTGAAATTTATACTTTCCATTTTTTCTTTGAATAATGTAACGTATTCGTTACCTTTGTGCAATGAGAGAAATTGACATTACAGAAAAATGCCTAGATTTTGTTGATGAACAAGGGAAACGAGTTTCGGATAAGTTTTTTCAGCTCATCGAAATTATGGAAGAAGTAAAGATTGTTCATACCAACTTTGTAAAGAAAATTAGAAACTCAAAGTTTTATGAACTAAGAATCAAAGCAGGCAATGAATATCGAGTGTTGCTTTTTGCTATTGACCATTTGAATTTTTTCTGAATGTACAAAAGCTGTTTGTTTGAATGGATTTATTAAAAAATCAAACAAAGACTACATCAAAGCAATAAAGGAAGCTGAAAAAATATTAGAAGAATACTTAAAAAATAAGGAATTATGAAAACGATGAAGGCAAAGGACTTATTAGCGGAACGCTATGGAAAAAAAGGTTCGGAAAGCAGGGAACAATTCCGAGAAGAAGCATATTCATACTATTTTGGAGAGATAATTAGGAATAGGCGAAAAGAATTGAATATGAGTCAGCAGAAATTAGCAGAAGCGGTTGGAAAGAAAAGACCCTATATTTCTCGTATTGAGAATGGAGAAGATGTTAGAATATCAAATTTATTGCTTGTTGCAAACGCATTGGACTTATCAATTCAATTGACTGCTAGATAGAAAGAAGATAAAGCACGAAAGCCCAATCGAGTAGACGGCCCCGGCTAAAGAAGCCGGGATGCGCCTCTCACCATTTATCCCGTACCGATAGGTCGGGACCACTGTACGTGCGGGTCTCGTATACGGCGGTTCGTAGTATATCATCAAAACCGCTCTTTACACCAGTTTTACCTTTGTTCCGTACTATTGATGGCTAGTAAACTCTAACATTTAGACTTCCATTCAATATTAATAGGAACGATACTACGTTCAGCCCTTCAGTGATCGTTTCTTGTGTTGGGATAGCCGCCCACCTATTCGCACATAGGCTACCAATCTATCCATGCAATTAATACTACAAACCACCTACTATGGCGTCTGCTGGTTGCTCATAGAAAATATTTTGGCATTCGCGATTTCCGCTTCGCTCCAATTCTTGGTGTATAGGAATACCGAACCTAATCCAAGACCTCCCCTGAGCCTGTCCCGTACCGAAAGGTCGGGATAAGAGCTTTTTACTCATAGATAAGATTTTTTTTTGTATTCGTGAGATCGCTTCGCTAAGTTCCTTCTGCCAATCGCTGCTGCATCTTCTGATAAAGGATGTTGGTTGTAGGCGTTGGTATGATGTGTTACCTTACCCTCCTTTATCAGCCTCGGTATGCAATTTATTCACATAATGATTATTTTAATGGTGTTCATGAGTCCCTTCGCTAAGTTCTGTCCAGCCTGTCCCGTACCGAAGGTCGGGATCAGTACCGGCATTTGTAGTCCCGCAATGTTACTCCCTTCGGTCGTGAGCTCGTC
>CAYLZH010000235.1:0-7821 GCA_964388245.1 uncultured Bacteroidales bacterium | reverse complement strand
AGCGATGAATCCAACCAGGGCATTTGTCCTGATGGCTGGCACATCCCGAGCGACAGCGAATGGTTTACACTCGAAAATTATTTAGACAGCACAATTAATGATTCCGTGGCTACCGGATTCAGGGGAAACGATGCCGGCCTTAAAATTATCGAAGGCGGAAGTTCAGGAATGGACATTCTGTTTTCGGGTATTTATGCCGGGAATAATAATTTCTATGGAATCAATCCATGGATTGACGATTATGGAGTTTATGTGTCTTCAACCCAGAATCCGGTAAATATCAATAAAGCATTCCTGCGGATTATCCACGAAAACGAACCGGGCATTATGCGTGAGTCCGACACAAAATATTATGCAACAAGCATCCGGTGCTTAGCCAACAGTGCAAATCCATGCTTTATTCAGCCATCGGTAGCCAATGCCGGCCCCGATCAGTATGATATCATGGATAATTATGCAACACTTGCAGCGAATACACCGCAAAATGGTACAGGTACGTGGTCAGTTGTTCAGGGAAATAACATCTCATTCGACAATGTTCATGATCCTGCCACATTATTTTATGGCGCCCAGGGCGAAACCTATATCCTTGCATGGACCATATCGAATTATTGTGGCAGTACCTCCGATTCTGTAATCATTCACTTTTTTGCTGATACAAATTCTGTTTGTGGCGATTACTTTATTGATACCCGCGACAACAGAGCCTATGCAACCGTAAAAATAGGCGACCAGTGCTGGATGGCCGAAAACCTGAAATACGGGAATTTCATTATCAGCAGCCAGGAGGCTGATGACAATAACATACCCGAAAAATATTGTTACGACAACGATATTACAAATTGCGAAAGCCACGGCGGACTATACCGTTGGAACGAGTTGATGCAATACACAACAACAGAATCAGGGCAGGGCCTGTGCCCGGATGGATGGCACGTACCAAGCGACAACGAATGGTATATCCTCGAAAACTATCTCGACACAAGCATTAACAATCCTGCAGCCGAAGGTTTGCGCGGCATTGATGCCGGCACCAAACTAAAATCAGGAGGCACATCCGGCATGGACATCCTGCTGAGTGGTATTTACGCCGGAAGTGGTAATTTCTACGGCCAAAATCCATACACCGACGATTTTGGTGTTTATGCCTCATCCACCGAACATGCAAGTATCTGGTACAATACCTGGTTCCGTACCTTCATGGAAAACGAAGCCGGCGTAATGCGCGAACATGGCGCCAAGTATTATTCGGTAGCAGTACGTTGTTTGAATGATGAAGCGGATCCGTGTTTTGCTCAGGTATCACAAGCATATGCAGGATATGATCAGAATGGCATCCTTGTCGATTCAGTAATACTGGCGGCAAATACACCTGTAACCGGTACCGGGCAATGGACTTTAATAAGTGGAAATGGAGGTGTACTGACAGATCCTTCTTCTCCAACAAGCTGTTTATATGGACTGGCTGGGGAAACATATTTGTTATCCTGGACAATAACGAATGACTGTGCAGTTTCAACGGATACATTAACAATTAGCTTTTTTTCACAAGGTTCATTTTCTTGCGGCCAGGTTTTGAATGATACGCGTGATGGCCAAACGTATGGTACAGTTGAAATCAACAACCAGTGCTGGATGACTGAAAACCTGAATTACGGAACATTTGGTATGGCTGTGTTTGGCCAAAGCGACAATGGAACCCCTGAAAAATACTGCTATGATGACAATATTGCCAATTGTGCTACTATGGGTGGATTATATAGCTGGGATGAATTAATGCAATATACAACACAGGAAGGCACACAGGGATTATGCCCTGATGGCTGGCATGTTCCAAGTGATTATGAATGGTATCAGTTGGAAAATTATGTTGATCCTTCCATAAATAACCCTAATGCAACTGGGATTAGAGGCACTGATGCCAATGTAAAACTTATGACCGGCGGTAGTAGCGGGCTCGAGCTCATTTTTAGTGGAACCTATTATCAGCCAAACAGCAGTTTTTATGGTGCCGGACAATTTTCGACTAAGTTTTGTAATTATGCAACTTCTACCGAAAACGGAACTAACACATGGATCAGGTATATTGAAGAAAATCAAGCAGGAGTTATACGTGATATATATTCTAAATTGCTCGGTAATGCTGTCCGTTGCATTAAGGATAGTGGTCCCCTACCCTGCTCTCCTCAACCCAGTCAGGCCAATGCAGGATCAGATCAATTGAATATCATAGTCGATTCTGTAATCCTTGTAGCAAACATTCCAACTGTTGGATCGGGACAATGGACGATTATTAGTGGAACAGGAGGAAGTTTCTCAGATGATACATTAGCGTCAAGTATTTTTTACGGGCAACCACTTACATCATATGAGCTGGTTTGGACAATTACAACTATTTGTGCAAGCTCAAGTGATACAGTTTCAATCAGCTTCTTAGATTATACTGCATTTTTCTGCGGGCAACCATTGATTGATACCCGTGATGGAAAATCGTATGAAACTGTTGAAATCAACAACCGATGCTGGATGACAGAAAACCTGAACTACGGAACCTTTGTTACAAGTACCACAGGGCAAACCAATAACTCCATTCCTGAGAAATTCTGCTACGAAAACGATTCATTAAAATGTGATTCATTAGGTGGCCTTTACCAATGGGACGAACTTATGCAGTACTCAACACTGGAACTCAGCCAGGGCATATGCCCCGATGGCTGGCATGTACCCGGCGATGCCGAATGGTATCAGCTCGAGAACTTTGTTGACACCTCTATTAACGATCCAAGTACTGTGGGATATCGTGGAATCGATACCAATGTTAAGCTAATGACTGGCGGAAACAGCGGATTGGAGATTATTTATGGTGGCCATTTAAAATACCCGACATTTTCAGGTGCGGGAACCGGTTCAGGTGAAGATCATTTTGGATACTATGCCACCTCATCGGTTTTTGGATCAAATTCCTGGATGAGGATATTTCATGAAAACCAGGCCGGAATTTTGCGTGGCGATTCTTCACGGAATTTTGGTATTTCCCTGCGGTGTATAAAAGATGCAGATTGTACACCTCAACCAAGCCAGGCCTATTCCGGCCTCGATCAATTAAACATTGTAGCCGATTCAGTAATCCTTGCAGCAACACTGCCGATTTTTGGAACCGGACAATGGTCTGTTGCAAGTGGTTATGGCGGATCGTTTTCCGATATCTCATCACCAACAAGTACCTTTTACGGTTTCTCAGGGGTATCTTATGAATTGACCTGGACAGTCTCAAATTCCTGCGGAAGCACAAGCGATATGGTAGAAATAAGTTTTATTGATACGACTACTATCTCCTGTGGCCAGACTTTACTTGACTTCCGAGATGGCCAATCCTATGGTACTGTCTTAATCAACAACCAGTGCTGGATGACTGAAAACCTTAACTACGGAACATTTGGTATGGCTGTGTTTGGCCAAAGCGACAATGGAACCCCTGAAAAATACTGCTATGATGACAATATTGCCAATTGTGCTACTATGGGTGGATTATATAGCTGGGATGAATTAATGCAATATACAACACAGGAAGGCGCACAGGGCTTATGCCCTAATGGCTGGCATGTTCCAAGCGATAATGAATGGTATCAGTTGGAAAATTATATCGATCCTACCATTAATAACCCAAATGCAACTGGGTTAAGAGGAACCGATGTAGGGACAAAATTGTTAACCGGTGGTAGCAGCGGGCTCGAAATTATTTTTAGTGGTATCTATTATGAGCCTGTACTGACTTTTTATGGAGCAGGACAGTTTGCTGCTAAATTTGCAAATTACCACACTTCTACTGAAAACGGTACCAGTGCATGGATTCGTATTTTCACCGAAAATGAAACAAAAGTAGAACGAAATCCATATAGCAAGTTATTGGGTAATGCTGTAAGATGTATTAAGGATAACTGATAAATTGAGCTTGACATTCTGGAAGGTAGGCTGTGGTTGGGGAATAAATTAACAATAATTAATCCTACCCAATCGCATCCTTACAGGCAAGGAAGGATATTGTTATAGCATAAATTGAGGGATAACCTACATATAAACGCTACACCTAAAGCAATGAAACTGAATCTTCGGAAATCCGCGTAACCTGCCTGCCGCATGCAGATCTGCAGGAAGGGCACAACATCTCAGGATTTAATATTGTATCGCGAAATTATCAAAACTACTCGAACCAATATCCTTCAATACCTTTGAAACCTCTTAAAAAATCAGCAACGAGCATTCGCTTTTTGCCAGCCTGCTGCAATTGGTATATGGAAATGAATCCTCCCGGAACGGCTACTTTTAATTTTTTTTTTGAATCGCTTTCAAGGGAGCCTGGTTTCAGATTGTGATCCATATGTTCCATACCTGCATCATAAATCTTAAAGGAAATACTTTCGTTTTCCCTATGTTTTAATTCTGTCCAGGCTGCGGGAAAAGGACTTAGTCCTCGTATATGGTTGTATATTTTTTCAATGTTTGAAGTCCAGTCGATCCGGCAATCTTCTTTAAAAATTTTTGGTGCCGGTTTCAATATTTCATTCTCATCAAATAATTGTTTCTGATCAATATGAGGATATTTGCCATCGATAATGGCATCAACTGTTTTTTTTACCAGTTGCCCGCCCATTACCATGAGTTTATCGTGTAGCTGTCCGGCATTTTCATCAACAGCAATTCCGGTTCGTTCCTGAAAAATTATTTTACCGGTATCAATTTCTTTCTCAATAAAAAAAGTAGTAAGACCGGTTTCGGTTTCACCATTCATTATTGCCCGGTTAATGGGAGCCGCCCCCCGGTATTGGGGCAACAAGGATGCATGAAGGTTAAAAGTTCCGAATGTGGGCATTGACCAGACAATTTCGGGTAACATGCGAAAGGCCACTACAACCTGAAGATCGGCTTTAAGTGCACGAAGCTCATCGACGAAGCCGGGTGCTTTTAATTTTTCAGGTTGTAGCAATTTAAGTTTCTGATCGAGTGCGTATTTTTTAACAGCTGACACATTTAGCTTTTTCCCCCTTCCTGCAGGTTTGTCTACACTGGTAATTACTCCAACAATATTGAAGTCATTCTCAACCAATACCCTCAATGGTTCAACAGCAAAATCAGGCGTACCCATATAAACTATTCGCAAGTCTTCTTTTTTCATCATCAGATTTATTTATTCTTGCAAATTTAGATGAAATAATGGATTCGAGATTGGAGTTTGACATTGTTGATATTATTTGTATATTTGCACACATAAGCAGTGTGATATGAAAAACATAACTTTATCAATTCCGGAAGATTTACTCATGAGAAGCCGTGAATATGCTATTAAGCATGATACCAGCTTGAATAAACTAATCAGACAATTATTACGATCAACTGTAATGTCAGACAGTGAAAGAGATCAAATGGCACTTTTTAGTTATATGGATAAAGCAGAGGTTAAGGAGTATTCAAACTGGACAAGAGACGAACTATATGAACGATAAGATTTTTATAGACACTAATGTCCTGATTTATACCCAAAATAATTTAAACCAAGAAAAACAATTAGCTTGCAGAAATTTACTAATAAAGCTAATACGAAAAAATCAACTGGTAATATCTACCCAGGTGAAACAAGAGTACTACACTGTTTCAACTCAGAAGCTGGGATTAGATAAATTATTTGTTAAAAGTACACTTAAAATGTTTGATGTGTACGAAATCATAATTGTAAACCCATCAATCATTTATAATGCAATTGATATCCAAATTTTGAATCAACTATCATTTTGGGATAGTCTGATAATAGCAGCTGCTATAAGTGCAAACTGCACAATATTACTTTCTGAAGATTTAAGTGATGGTCAGGTTATTAATGGTATTAAAGTACAAAATCCATTCACTATTGAATAATAGTTTGAGCAATGGTCACTTTCCATTCTAAAAATTATCGTACCAGCTTTTTCGTTTAGCCCATTTCAAATCCTGAAGAACAGTGGATTTTACATTGATCTGAAAATTATAACTCTGATGGTATCCAAAGGGTATCCAGGTAAACCGGGCTTCCCAGCAATGCAGGTCGCGATAAATATCAATTGAAGTATAGGTGAGTTTCTTTGCATCGATATCATATCCCGACGAAAAGGCAATCTTCCACTTGTCTGTCAGTTTCAGATCGCCCGAAAACGAGAGCGTTTGTGTAACCACCGATTCGGTTTTGGGTTTTGAATACCGCCAGGTATAATCGAAACGAAAACTCCAGGGAATATTAAAATCGACATAATCGCGGCCATATTCACCGATCAGGCCTTCTTCCTCAGCCGATTTTTCTTTTGTGCCCGGTGGTTTAAACGCATAGCCTGTCGAGAAGTTTGCAGCAGTTAGCCGGCCAATGCGCCTGTTCTCCTTTAACTCAAAAGTATTCGACCTGTTCTCGGCAGAGTCCAGCGCATAAGGATCGACAGTTCCTCCAAAATTAAACTTCAGGTTTTTAAACAAAGTTGTACGTCCACTTATCGAAATGTTGTTTAGTTTATTTTCATCACGGTAAATATCGTAACCGCTCGAAAAACTAAGGCTCTCCAAAATCTTAACCTTTATATCCTCATCGATGGTATCATTCCGGCTTTTCATTTTCATTTCAATATTATTTCCCAGAGAAAAGCTGAAAACCCCTGACCTTTTTTTACTTGTTGGTGAACCATACAGCGATCCTTCATAAATGGAATATGTGCGGTCGCTGTCAACCGAATCGGGACCCAGTGGTACCGGTTTCCAAATAGCCGGATTGTCAGGGCCCATATCGGGTTTAAAGCTAAAACTCAACGATGGCGACACAACATGCCTTATAGCTTTTACACGGCCTTTTTTAAACTGAAACATTCCGTATATAGTTGGATTAACCGACAGACTCGCGCTTGGAGCAAAGTCATGGGCATAACTAAATGTATTTATAGTATCGATATTAACTGCCCCAAAAGTTGAATCGGTATTCATAATTGTCTCGTCCCAGTTTTTCCTTATCGACCGTGTGTAGAGGCGGCCGGTATATTTCAACGAAGGAGTGAAATTAAAAAACTTCCAGAATTTAAAACTTGCTGACAGGGGTATGTCTTGCTGGAATCCGTTTTTAAGGTAATCCAATGCATCGCGTGTAAAAATAACCGAGTCGCCGGCACTAATCCGGTTTTCGAGTTTGGCATTATATTTTATCTCAATATTTTCGTACCATTTCATATCCCCCACCTTATTTTTCTTTCTGAAAGGATATTGCCGCGCTACATTTAAAGTCATACTTGGAAGGGTAAGGTCGACACTCTTGTTCAGGCTATTTTGTGAATGCCTGAAATTGGCCGACATATTTACATCGTTGCCCCATCGCTTGCTGTACGAAATACTCGACGATTTTGTATTGTTAAGATAATTCTGGGTGCTGTAGGTTTGATTTGCATCGTAGCTTGTTGAACTTATGTTAACGTTGGCCGAAAACGAACTGCTCGGATTTGCTTTCGAATCCTGAGAATGGTTCCATACGATTGAAAAATCCTTATTGGTTGAATAATTTGGTAACCCCTTTTCGCCAACCACATTGTTGTAGTATTTCAGGTCGATACCTCCACTGAAACGATAGCGTTTTTTATAATTACTATGAAGCTTGGTACCCCAGGTACCACGCGAATAAATATCGCCCCGGACGGCCAGATCGAAATAATCGCTGAAGGCAAAATAATAGCCACCATCACGCAAAAAGAATCCCCTGTTGTTTTCTTCGCCATACTCCGGGAATAAAATACCCGATGTATATTTTTTCTGATTCGGGAAAAA
>CAYLZH010000234.1:5924-7873 GCA_964388245.1 uncultured Bacteroidales bacterium | reverse complement strand
AAAAACACCTACCATCTGTTGAGTAAAGGTTAGCTCTATCCCATATGCCTGAGCGATAAACATAGCCGCAACTAATTCGTATAATGCCGTGCCATCCATGTTAATGGTTGCCCCTAAGGGCAGCGTAAAGCTTGTAACTTTATTTGATACTCCTGCATTATTTTCAACAGCATTCATTGTTAAGGGAAGCGTGGCACTCGACGAGGATGTTGAAAACGCTGTAAGCAAAGGACTCGACAATGCCTTTAACTGTCGAAGTGGTTTTACTTTTCCAACAAAGCGCAATAATGTTGGCAAGGTAACCATTGCATGTACTGCCAGGGCTGCCACCACAGCAAGCATATAGATCCCCATTTTGCTAACCAGTTGTAGCAGATCGTCTTGCTCGGCCACAACTTTTGCTACTATACCAAGAATGCCAAGTGGAGTGAACCGGATGATAAACATGGTAAGTTTCATCATTACCTCGAAGGTTGCGTCGAAGAAAGAGCTAAGCATTTTACGTGGTTTTTCTTTGACACGTGTTATAAAAAATCCGAATAATACTGCAAAGAAAATTATCGAAAGCATCTGACCATTTGAAAAAGCCTGGAAGATATTTGTAGGGATAATATTAACCAACGTGTCGCCAAATGATTCGCTTGCAATCGCTAATCCTTCAACTTCCTGAGAAAATCCCAAATCGGCTCCTACTCCTGGCTTAAGCCAGTTAACAAAAAACAATCCTGTAAAAATAGCTATGGTGCTGGTTACAAGGTAATAACCAAGAGTTTTCATTCCCAGCCGTCCCAGATTCTCAGCATTGCCAATAGTTGTGATACCTGAAATTATTGAACTTAAAATGAGCGGGACAATTACCATTTTCAGAGCACGGAGAAACACATCACCCATCCAGGCTACCCAGTTAACATAATCGGCGAAATAAATACCGTAAAAAACTGCAAGAATAAGTGCTATCAGGATTTGCCAGTGTAATTGTATGCGTCTCATATTTGCCGAAATTTGATGAAAATCAAATATAGGGTAAATTCATGAGACTTAAATTTGAAAAGCGAAACCTTTAAATTTATTGCGGGAACTATCAACAAAAAAATACTGCAATACTACTCTAATCTGAAACTGAAACAGGAACAGTTTGCCGTTCCATTTTGCTTTTTCTTATCCCAAAGTAGATAACTGCTCCCCCGGTAAAAAACATTATCAGGCTGTAAACTGCAGGAGCAATAGCAAATGCCGAATTTCCTAATAATACAACAGCAATGGTAATAGCCAGTGTACCATTTTGAATTCCTGATTCAATCGAGATTGAAATAGCACTTTTATCTTTTAATTTAAAGAGGCGGGCAGAATAGAATCCAAGTAGCATTGTAACAAGGTTTAAGGCAAATGCTACAATTCCGGCTTGTTGAAAATATGAAACGAAATTATCCTTCTCTTTGATAACAATACCAATTATTACAAGAACAATAACCACTGCTGATGCAATTCTTACAGGCCTTGCCATTTTATTCGCAAAACGCTCGTTGAAATGCCGGATAATCATTCCAATGGTAACCGGGATAACTGTGATTACCAAAATCTGCACAATGGTTTCTAATACGTTTAATTGAATTACCTGACCTTCGTTTAAGAACATGATTAGCCCGAAATTAATGAGAAATGGAATGGTTAAAATTGTTATAAAGCTACTCAGTGCTGTTAACGAAACAGATAAAGCAATATCACCTTTTGCCAGATGTGAAATCAGATTGGAAGTTGGTCCACCCGGGCAGGCAGCTAAAATTACAATACCAATAGCAATTTCCGGCTGAAGTGGAAAAAACCAGGCCATGCTAAACCCTATCAGCGGAAGAACAATTAACTGATTCACCAATCCGATTAATACGGCTTTGGGATAAACCACTAATCTTTTAAAATCGTTCACAACAAGGGATAATCCCATCCCTAAC
>CAYLZH010000234.1:1023-5914 GCA_964388245.1 uncultured Bacteroidales bacterium | reverse complement strand
GCCGCAAGAAAAATGGTAGATACTTTGTCCATTGTATATTGTTTTTGTTAACAGATAAAAGGAGAATCTCTGTAAATTGTTCATTAGCTGCTTCTGATTTAGGCAAGCCATCATTTTCTTCATATGCAGGCCGAATAAAAATTCTTGCAGGTCAGGCTGTTTTCATAAATGATTTTTCAATTTACATAATTAACAACATGGAATAATCAAAACATCGTCAGATGATACCTTACAAGAAATCATTACTTTGCTAATGCTCTGATCCGTTGCAGAAGCGTTGGATGCGAGTAGCTTAGATAAACAACAATCGGATGAGGTGTAAGATTACTAAGATTATTTTTCGATAGTTTTTTTAGTGATGATATTAAATGACCGGATAAGTTGAATCCGGCTGCAAATGCATCTGCCTGGTATTCATTCTTTCGGGAGAGGATAGTCTGCCCCAGTCCCAGAATCATAGATATAGGACTATAAAGGATACCAAAAGCAATCAGTCCGATATGAAAGCTGGTTTCTTCAACTCCCAGGGCTTTTGATAAAGCAGGATTTCCTATGAATAAACCCAAAAGGAACAAGGTTAATCCTGTTTGCAGAATCCCAATTAGTAAGCCTGATTGTGTATGTTTTTTCTTGTAGTGTCCGATTTCGTGAGCAAGAACTGCCACGATTTCATCAACCGATAGATCTTTAATGAGAGTATCATAAAGTACAATACGCTTCTTTTTACCTAATCCACTAAAGTATGCATTCGCCTTCGTTGACCGTTTGGATCCATCAATAACAAAAATGTTATTCAGTTTAAATCCTGCTTTTTTACTAAAATCTTCTATAGCATCACGTAAATCACCTCCTTCGAGAGGAGTTTGTTTGTTAAACAATGGAACTATCAGTGTTGAGTAAAACATGTTCATGAAAATCATAAACAGGGTAATTGCGCCCCATGCCCACAGCCAAAAATACTGACCGGTTTTCTCATAAAACCAGATTATCAAAGCCATAAGCCCCCCTCCTATCACAGCTCCTAAAAACCAACCCTTTACCTTGTCGAAGAGAAAGATTTTAACAGTTGTGGTATTAAAGCCGAAGCGTTGCTCAATAACAAAAGTGTCGTAAACAGAAAACGGAGTGTTAAGAATGTCGGATGCAAGCCCGAGAACAGCAAAAAATAAAAGAGGCATTAAAATATAATGTTCAGTAATGGCCCGAACGTGCTGATCGACATATGCAAAACCAAAGAGCAGGAGCATTAGAAATATCAGCACAAAACTAAAGCTACTGGTTAATATAGAGAATCGGGAGTTTACCTGTTCATAATTCTGTTGTTTAGAATATTTTTCAGCGTCGTAGACCCCTTCCAATTCCAGTGGGAGTTTCGAATCGCGTGTCGAAGAATTAAGATAATTCATCCACAATCCAAACAGATAATCGAAAATAACTAATCCAATTATAATATAAAATATAGCGGTTTCCATTCTTTTGGTTTATAGGGGTTTGAGTCTTACTAATACGCTCCGTAAAACTTTCGCAAAAACCATTCGATGGAAATAAACAGCATCATTATAATAAATATCCATTTCAGGTTGATCATTTCGGTTAGTTTTTGCTCTTTACGGACAACAGGAACAATGCTTTTGTTTTCTTTTAATTCACCCAACAACTCATCCCACTGCTGCGGATAATACAGCTTTCCGTTTGTTTCTGTGGCAATCCGGTACATCAATTGATGGTTGGCTGTTGTATTCAATGCTTCGGTATTTACCGGTACAACAGAAAAATTGCCTTCAGCAAAGAATACTTCATCTTCATAAGTAACATTGGCTGTGTAGGTGTAATCCCCTTTAGGAAAGGCTCCAACATCAATCCGGTAGCTATCATGATATTTATTAAATGTATACTGATATAGTTTGTCATCTACATCTTTTATCTGAATATCAACTTCTGGTTTATTATCAGGCTCGTAGCTCTTATTGTACACTTCGGCATTAAAGATGATATTGTCGGTCTCACTAAAAATAGTACTTACATTAACAACAAACCTTTCTTTTTTAATACGCAGTGAAAGGTATTGCACAATTTTATTTATCAGCTCATTAAAAATTTCATGATTGCTCGTTTGAAAATAGTCCTGAAGTCGCCATCGCCAGAGTCCTTCGCCTGCTACGAAGCCGGTTTTATGGTCGCCATCGATATGAAAAGATATCAATGGTTTATTTGTTTCGATACCTTTAATCTTCTGATAAAGTAAAATATCAGTGTTAGTATTCATCGAAAAATTTCCAAATGGTACCATTAAAGGAGGAAAACGCTCGATTATCTTCCTGTTATCTTCCGAAAATTCGAAAAGACTAAATCGTTCATTGGAAAATGCCTCAGCATCTTCATAGGTGTTTTTATTCTGATTTATTTCGAGACCAGCCTGTAACAGATTTATTTTTGCAATGTCTGTTTGTCCTCCAACAATAAAAAATGTCGGAACTTTTTGTCTTTTTATATCTGCAAGAATTTTCGAAACCGGCTGTTTCGCCGATGGCAATTGATGGAAGATAATAAGATTGAAATCCTGAACATTACCTGTAAATTCTCCGGGATTAGAATAGCTTACTTCGAAATTAATATTGCTTTCGATAGCACGCCTGATGGCACCAATATCAGGATGTGGAGAATTGCCAAGTATCAGGACTTTTTGTCTGCTGTCGATCACATCTATAACAAATTCCTGCTCATTATTGTGTTGGTTCGATTCATCGTCAAGTGCCGAAAGTTCGACAACATAGCGCTGCAGACCTTTGTTCAATGCTTCAATTTCGATGTTAGTTATATCAGAATAAGGATTTGTACCTATGTTGATGTCTTTTGTAAAAATTACTTCACCACGGTTTTTAACACTTAACTTAGTAGAATTACCCTTAGCTCTTGTTGCACCAACAAAAACCTGCAATGGAAAATTATTTCCCAGAAACGCAAATTTATTATGGTTGAGCTCTAATACGCTCACATCCTTATTTTGAGATGTATCGCCCAATGCCATCGCGTAAACAGGATAACCTAATTTCTTTGATGCGATTACAGGATTTGAGCCCTTGTTGTAAGATCCGTCGCTGGCGAATACCAAGGCACCTACATTCCTGTTGGCATAAAGGTTATTAATCTCGTTAAATAATAATGAGAAATTACTTGCCTTCCCTGCAAAATCGATTGAATAATTTTCATCAATGTTTTCAGAAAAGGAATACCGTCGTATATCATAATCTGTTTCAAGGGCTTCGACAAAACTGTTGACACTTTCAGAATATTTGTTTTTGTAAAAAATTGAATCATTGTTTAGTACAATCGATTCGGAGTTATCCTGTGCAACCAGAATGATAGGTTTTTCTATTGTCCTTCGAATGGAATTTAAAAGTGGCGAAAGCAATAAAAACGATAAGATGAACAGGAATATTGATCGAATTACCGACATAGTCCATGTTTTCCATTTTGCCAAATCGGCTAAAGCCTTATCGTTCCTGTACAATATCCAACTTAATCCGACCGCAATCAGCAAGCAAAACACGATGAACCAGAGAGGTTGTCCGGTACTAATATGAATGTTCAAAATATAGGCTGTTTGAAATAAAATAAAAACGAAAGAACGTGATAAATTACCATATGGTACTTAATCCTGAAAATGTTTTAAGATATTCATTACTGAAAAATCAATTCCTGTGCGAAAACTATTTGTCTCGAGAAATATTCAGGACAGGATTGATAAGGATTCAATATCACAGGTTAATACTTATTAAATGATTTAAGTATTCATAGCACCACAAACATTGATAACCTGGCCACTTACATAGGCCGATAAGTCGGATCCGAGGAATATACATACATCGGCTACTTCTTCGGCCGTACCTCCACGTTTCAGCGGAATTTTATCGGCCCATCCCTGTCGTACCTCTTCTGAGAGTTTGGCTGTCATTTCAGTAATAATGAAACCGGGTGCTATTGCGTTGCATCTGATGTTTCGTGAACCAAGTTCTTTAGCAACCGATTTTGTAAAGCCAATTATTCCCGCCTTGGAAGCTGAATAGTTGGATTGCCCTGCATTTCCACTTACACCAACAACCGAACTCATATTAATTATAGAGCCACTTCGCTGCTTCAACATAGTCCTTTGTACGGCCTTTGTGAAATTAAATACTGATTTCAGGTTTACGGCTATTACGGCATCCCACATTTCTTCAGTCATGCGCATAAGCAGTGTATCTTTGGTTATTCCTGCATTATTAACCAGGATATCAATTTGTCCAAAATCTTTGACAATTTCTTCAACTACTTGATGTGTTTCATCAAAAGCAGCAGCATTTCCTGCATATGCTTTTGCTTTTATTCCCATTCCATTCATTTCAGCTTCGAAGGCTATTACTTCATCGTTTATGACCAAATCGGTAAATGCGATGTTGGCACCCTGTTGTGCAAACCTAAGTGCAATTGCTTTACCAATACCTCGTGCAGCACCTGTTACAATAGCTGTTTTTCCTTGTAATATCATAGATTAAAAAATTTTATTATTCGCACAAAAATAGAGAAAAAGATCGAAGTCCGAAGCGCATTGTTGAAGTTCCACATAATACCATATTAAATAGCATATCAATAAATATTTAGTAAATCTTAAAAAAAGAGTAAAAAAATTTGGACAATAACGAGACAGTGTCTTATATTTGCAGTGTACTAATAATGTAATACACTAAAACACTTAGATCATGCTAAAAATTAACGAACTCGATTTCAGGTATCGGGGAAACCGGAAATTATTCGACGGACTGGACCTGCATCTAAAAAGAGGTAACATTTACGGTTTGTTGGGCAAAAATGGAGCCGGCAAATCCACCCTACTAAAACTAATTACAGGCTT
>CAYLZH010000234.1:0-1013 GCA_964388245.1 uncultured Bacteroidales bacterium | reverse complement strand
GGTACTTTAAAAGAAAAGTTCCGCTTTACCTTTTTCAGGATAGAGCAAGCCTGTAAAAGGTAAAGCGGAACTTTTCGATGAGCTAATTGACAAACGCTTGCCAGGTACTTTAAAAGAAATTTTCTTTTTACCTGAAGAAATATACCTGCCCGATTTCAGTATTTCGCAATATGTCGATCTACACGCACCTTTTTATGATAAGTTTGATAGAAAACAAATGCTCGAACTCCTATCAGAATTTGAAGTAGAGGACAATGGAAAACTAAAAAACATGTCGTATGGTCAAAAGAAAAAATTCATCATTGCTTTTGCTCTTGCAACGAATTGTTCGTTGGTTTTAATGGACGAACCCACCAATGGCCTCGATATTCCTTCGAAGAGCAAATTCCGTAAAGTGGTAGCTTCTGTGATTGATGAAAACCGCTCGATCCTTATTTCCACACATCAGGTACGCGACCTGGAAAACCTAATCGATCCTGTGATAATGATCGAAAATGGTAAAATTATTTTCAATCACAGTATCGAAGAGATTACTGGCAGTCTCGATTTTATGAAAATAAGCAATGGTGAACTCACTCCGGAATCGGTCATATATTCCGAAGAAATATTCGGTGGTAGAAATATAGTTGTTCCGAATTCAGGCAGATCCGACACACAGGTCGACTTTGAGTTATTGTTTAATGCTGTTTTAAACAATCATAAAGAAATTATTGAACAAATTAAAACCTAATAGCCATGAACCAGATATTTGATACCCAGCGCATAATTTCCTTATTTAAGCTTAGCATTGCTTTAAATAAGAGAGCAATTTTATTAGCTTTTGCCGGTTTTTTTGGATTTGTATTTATCACTTCTTTTTTTGTTGCCAATTTCAATCCATCGGGTCTTAACCAAATGCATATCTTCTTCTATTTTACGCTTTTATTAGGTGGAACAACATTAAGCGCAGGACGATCGTTTTGGCATATTAATACCACCGAACGATCAATAGCACATCTTAGCCTGCCTGCTTC
>CAYLZH010000233.1:0-7976 GCA_964388245.1 uncultured Bacteroidales bacterium | reverse complement strand
AAATTGTTAGATGATATTGTCCTTTCCCGTTTGTGTGCATTTTAATGAATCAAATGATGCGGCTTGTTTGACTTAACAAAGATAAAAGATTATTGGAAACGGCCAAATAATATTTCGATAAAAATTGTTTAGCTGTACGTTGTTAGGTGTTTTTAGGGTTATATACAAAATCCTGTGAATTAAAATAAATCAATATTGTCCAACAAGATTATAATTTGTGCTTGTTTCAGGATCTGTTAATATTTAGCGGCTATAAGTAAGGCTGGCTCGGATCAGCAACTCGTTCTGATCCAAATACCCAAGCCTAATTCATCTAAATCCAATATGGTCCAACAAGCCTTTTCGTCCAGCATAATCTGTTTGTTCAATATTTCATCTGGTTATAAATGAAAGTATGCAAAGGACTCATGAAATACTGAAGGATTCGTATCTTGTGCATAATTTTTCGTGTTTCCTCAAATTTTTCATTGATATTTGTATTGCCATCAAAATTAGAGCATATGCAGTTTTTGAAAAACATAAAGGCAAATTTAATCCTGATTGCAGTAATCGTTGTAGCCATACTTCTGTTGCTCAACGATTTTCTCATTTACGGACTAACTGTGTTATTAGCTTCATTCCTGATTTATTGGCTGTGGAACCGGTTTATCCGGTCGAAAGATGAAGAGATTGACCAGCTAAAAACAAAACTTGAAGAAAGCGACCAGGAGATCAATAAATTATCAGAAGAAAACGAGGAATTGAAACATCGGAAACTAAACATATCCGAACTCAGGAATATCCTCGACCTTGGATTAATGGAAATTAATACAAACTTTACACGAACCTGGAACGAGAAGCTTGATCATAAAAACAAAAACTTTCATTTTGTAGGGGCACTCCAGGTTAAAGTGAGGGCAAAATATGGCCTCGACCTGAAAGAGCTTCGCTTAAAATCCGACAACGAAAACAATATTCTCTACATCGGAAATATCAATCCAAAATTTTTATCTTTTTCTGATTTGGATTATGAGTGGAAGATTGCCGAAATAATGGAATACAAGCAACCCTGGCTTGGGACCAAACACTGGCGAAAATCGGATGCCCTCTTAGGAGCGATCGGTGAAATTAAAGAAGGCCTGCGAACCAAAACCCACCAGGAAATAAAACAGGGACCCGAAGAATTGAAATGGCTTATTGGCCCCCTTGAAAAGCAAATTCGCCATACCCTTGAAACGATGCTATCAGCACAAGGAAGAACCATCCGGTTTGCAGATAGCATCGATCAGGATTTTAAATCACTGGAAGAGTATGCAGGCAGGAAATTAGGATAGCTTCAAAAACCAGATATTTTTTGTAAATTGCACATTACGAATGTTTTGAAAAATATTGCTTATGTTAATTGAAAGGTATAAGAAAAACCCTATTCTGACAAAAGATGATGTCCCTTACCCTGTTGCTACTGTCCACAATGCCGGAGTTGTTAAACATAATGATAAATATATTATGCTCTTTCGTTCGCACAAATTCAGTGGACGGAGCATATTAGGCAAGGCAGTAAGCGATGACGGATTCAATTTTAAGGTTGACGAAAAACCTTTTATGGTCCCTTCATCGGATGGTGTTTTTAAAGAATACGAAGAGTATGGAGTTGAAGATCCGAGAATTGTATTTATAGATGGAGAATATCTGATCACGTACAGTGCATATTCACGTCATGGTGTACGAGTGGCTTTAGCAAAAACCACAGATTTTGAATCGGTGGAACGCTTTTCGCTGATTACCGAAGCCGATTACCGGAATGTGGTTATTTTTCCTGAGAAATTCAATGGCCTCTATGCCAGGCTTGATCGTCCCCACTCAGAGATATCACCATGGTCGATTTGGATTACATACTCGCCCGACCTGAGATTTTGGGGCGAATCGAAAATAATCATGAAACCGGTTCAATACCATTGGGATGAAATGAAAATCGGGCCCGGTGCACCACCCATTAAAACCGACCGTGGATGGTTAAACATTTATCATGGTGTGTTCCCCACAATGGACGGAAGCGTTTACCGGTTGGGAGTTGCACTGCATGATTTGCACGATCCTTCAAAAATAATTGCCGTTGGCGATGAGTGGATTCTTCAACCTGAGGAGGTATACGAGATCACGGGTTATGTTCATAATGTCGTATTTAGTTGTGCTGCTGTTCCGGAGGCTGATGGCTCAGTGAAAATTTACTGGGGTGGGGCAGATAAAGTCATGTGTGTTGGAACGACGAAAATTGACAATCTGGTCGATCATTGCCTGAACAATCCCCGCAAAGCATTATAGTGTGAAAGTTGCAATTTTATCGCCGGTTTCGTGGCGGACCCCTCCGCTGAAATATGGTCCCTGGGAACAGGTAACGTCAAATATTGCCGAAGGGCTTGTTTCAAAAGGAGTAGATGTAACCCTGTTTGCCACAAGGAACTCGCAAACATCAGGAAAACTGGAATTTATTTGTGATGAAGCCTGGTCGGAAAACACGGATCTCGATCCCAAAGTATGTGAGTGCCTGCATATTGGTAATTTCATGGAACAGGCTCACTGTTTCGACCTGGTTCATAATAATTTCGATTTTTTACCACTCACTTATTCGAGGTTGATAAAACCACCAATGCTAACCACTATTCATGGATTTTCGTCACCCAAAATTCTTGCAGTTTATAAGCGGTACAATAGTACCGGTTATTATGTATCCATTAGTAATGCTGACCGGAGTCCGGAGCTCAATTACCTTACAACTGTCTACAATGGGATCAATAGTAATGAATTCACTTATCGTCCGGTTCCGGATGATTACCTGCTATTTTTCGGCCGCATCCACCATGATAAAGGGGTTTATGAATCGATACAAATTGCGAAACAGAGCGGTAGAAAGCTCATAATTTCAGGATTGATTCAGGATAAGCATTATTTTGATCAGAAGGTAAAACCTTTTATCAATGATAATAACATAATTTATGTGGGTAACTCAGGACCTGTGGAACGGGATAAATTGCTTGGAGGCGCATTTGCTTTATTGCATCCGGTTAATTTCGATGAGCCATTTGGTTTGAGCGTGGCCGAGGCCATGTTTTGTGGCACACCTGTTATAGCTTTCAACCGGGGTTCGATGCCCGAATTAGTGTTAAACGGGAAAACCGGATATTTGGTAAATACTGTTGAAGAAGCCATTGAGGCCATGGGTAAAGTATCAAGCATTAATAGAGAGTATTGCAGGCAATGGGCTCAATCACAATTCAGCCGCGAAGTTATGGTGGATAAATACCTTGAGGTATATCAAAAAATTCTGAATAAGGACATAAACTTTTAACAAAACAGCTTACATTTGAAGTATTTGCACAATTAAACGGCAACGAAAACAGATTCAACCATGATCAAACGTATTTTTCTGAACGAACGCTTTATCCTTTGGCTCATACTGCTTAACGCTGCAATAATTTTTGTAAGTGGTTTCAAAATCGATCATCAGCTTAAATTTGCTTTATCCCTTGTCGATAATATCATAACGCTTCTTTTTGTTGTCGAGCTATGGGTAAAGATCAGGGAATTTGGAAAGGAATATTTTAAGTCGTATTGGAACAAATTCGATTTTACGCTCATTGTTTTATCCGTGCCTGCCTTTTTGGTTTTTATTATCGATTTCGAAAATACCAGTTTTAGTTATCTGCTGGTGTTGCGGGCCATGCGGGTGTTTAAAACCTTTCGATTCCTGAAATTTATTCCCGGTATCGATCAGTTATACAAAGATATCCATCGGGCACTTAAGGCTTCACTTATTGTGTTATTGGGATTTGTAGTGTATATTTTTATTGTTGGGATATTTTCGTTTTTCCTTTTTCATGAATTCTCTCCTGAATATTTTAGTAATCCTCTTAAATCGCTTTATGCTACTTTTAAAATTTTTACTGTTGAAGGCTGGTTCGAAATCCCAGAGAGTATTACGAAAAACATGTCGCCAACAGCTTCATTTTTCACCTATATCTATTTCATTTTTGTTTTGCTAAGTGGCGGAATATTTGGGCTTTCGCTGGTTAACTCAATCTTTGTTGATGCTATGGTTGCCGATAATAACGATGAGCTGGAACGAAAAATAGATATATTGGATAAGAAAATCGACAAACTCTTAAAAGATAAAAAATGAAACAAATTATTGTATTATTCTTATTATTAATTTTTTCTGTTGGTGTGGCCTGGTCGCAAACACCCGGAGACACAATTTCTTATAACAAGGTATTTGGGGGATATAAATTCGAATACAATGGAAAGCTGCTAACACCAAAATCAATGCTTACGCTTATGGAAAACGATTCGGTAGCATACAATTTAATGTGGCAGGCCAAAAGCTCATATAATCTGGCTATGGTTATCGGCGCTGTTGGTGGTGCTTTAATCGGATATCCCATTGGTACAGCAATGGGAGGAGGCGAACCAGTATGGGCCATGGCTGGTGTTGGTGCCGGTCTTGTGATGCTATCGATTCCTATATCGATGGCGTACAACAGAAAAGCCCTTGGAGCAGTCAGAATTTTCAACGGAAATAAATCAGGGCTCTCGGCAATAAGGGATACAGGATTATATTTTGGATTGAATCATAGGGGAATTGGATTTCGATTACAATTTTAGCCCGGAATGAACCTAATTATAAAGAGCCCGGTCTAAAAATCACCTCCGCCTTGAATTGAGCGAAAATCTACCTTTTTTGACTCGACTCTATAAAAAAAGATTACGTGATCCTTTACTGCTGTTGGTGTGAGGAATATTTATGAAGTTGTTCGGGTTCGAAATCTTTTTAATTATTTTTATTTAGCTGTCCTCAAGATAGATCATATTGGATCTTAATATTTTGCAGACTCTGAGGAATTGTCTATATTCGCTAAAAGGCCAGGAGCAAAGTCAAAAAAATAATTCAACTATGTTCAGGAAACTAAAAGAAAACAAAATGTACCGGGTTAAAGCATTTCTTAGCCTTTTATCAGTTCATTCCTTCATTGTTGGTTTAGCCCTTATGTTCTTTCCATCTGAATTTATGGAACTCCTTGGTTTTGGAATAATTTCGGAACGATTCTTCCAGGTGCAGGCCGGTGTATTCCACATCATTATGAGCATTTGTTACATATTGCCTGTGTATAGGTACGATCAGAATAAAGGCCTAATTAATTTCACAATAATCGTAAAGTTTTGTGCAACTATTTTTCTTCTGATTTATTTTGTGTTTGTAGATTCAATTCTGCTCGTATTATTGTCGGGTTTCGGCGATGGGATTATGGCTCTTGTGCTTTTTCTTCTTTATCGATCATTTAAAAACCAACAGTAAAAAGATGAAAGTTAAACTACCAACCATAATTGTTACCGGGGCATCAGGAATTGTAGGAAAGAGCTTTTTAGAATTTTCAAAGAAAAATTTTAAGATTTATGCTATAGCCCGGCGCTCGCAGACAGAAGTGTTGGTTGAAGAGCATCCAAACATAAAATGGATTCAGGTAGATATTGGAAATAGAACAAACCTGAATCAGGTATTAAATTTTAATATCAAAGAACCAATCGATTTTGTTCTTCATCTTGCCGGATATTATGATTTCGATAACACAGATAATGAAGAGTATACACGAACCAATGTATATGGAACAAGGTATGTTTTAGAATATTCGGCCCGGATAAAAGTAAGGCGTTTTGTATTTGCAAGCTCAGTTGCTGCCACAAAGTTTCCCGGGCCCAATGAAACACTGAATGAAAAAAGTCCGTTGAATGCTACCTACCCTTATGCAAGGAGCAAAAAGATCGGAGAAGATATTGTTGAGGAATTCTCGAAAACAATTCCTTGTTCTGTAGTACGCTTTGCAGCAGTATTTAGCGATTGGTGCGAATATGGCCCCTTGTATATTTTCCTGAAAACATGGTTGTCGAATAAATGGAACTCCAGGGTTGTTGGCGGTAAGGGCGAATCGGCAATCCCTTATATCCATGTTAGTTGCCTATGTCATATCCTGATAACAATTTTTCTAAAGACCGATCGGTTAAAACAATTTGATGTTTACATTGCAAGCCCCGACGGTTCGATATCACACAAGGAGCTATATGGAAATTCGACCCGGTACTATTTCGGAAAACGGATAAAACCGGTTTTAATGCCAAGAGCTCTTGCAACAATGGGTGTAATTGTCTACAATTTAATTGGAAGTATAATTGGCAAACGCCCTTTCGAACGATTATGGATGATGAAGTATATTGACAAGAAACTAAATATCGATTCATCTTATACAAGAAAGGAGCTGAACTGGAGCCCAACGCCGCATTTTATGATCCTGCGACGTTTGCTTTATATCATCGAAACAATGAAGAGCAATCCATTTTTGTTTCATATAAAAAATGCAACTGCACTTCGCAAATCATCGCAACGCGACAATTACATTATCTATGAGGTAATGGTTCGGAAAAAGGATGAGATTAAACAAAAAATTAAGAATGTACTCTTAAATCCAAAGCATGCAGTTGATTTTGCTCATTATCAAAAAATCAACATTGAGAACCTAAACTGGGATGTGAGTGTTTTTTATCAACTTTTAACTGCCTCGGTACGTAACCACGACAGGTTAATCCTGCTCAATTATCTCAGGAACATTCTTGTTCCCATCAGAGTTAAAGAAGGATTCGAGTCCCATGAAGTATGTAATGCACTTCTCGATTCTGGTAAAATTGTAATCTCAATGTTGCTTAAGGAACCCGACCTACAAGGTATGGAACAAATTGTATACGATAATATTGCAATGACCATACAATTATCGGTTGATGAAGTTGAAAATGTTTTTGAAGAACTGTCAGATAAACCTTACATCGTTCATGCCCCACATCGTGCTGATGTAGAAACAAAACTGAATGAACTGGCTACATTTTATGATGATATTGTCGAAGAAATGAAATTCAACACCTGATTCTTTTATCACAAAGTGAAGGTTTTAATTCCCGGTTTTCGATTATCCAGGTGGGGCAGGGCCTCTACAGATTGTTTCCCTCCTAAACATTTTTTCCAGACAGGTGTTTTTGACATGAATAATCCTACCGATTTGCCTGGATCACTGCAAAGTACCCTGTAGCCCCGATATCGATATTGCTTATAATTCCACAATAATTCGTTCAGATTTGGGCTCAGGAGTTGTACCAACATACGTGAATTTAGCCAAAGGGTTATCAAAGATTTCTTTCCTATTAGTACAAACTTTAGAAATGTTGAAAACAAGAAAGCAAGTACCATATTGGATCAGAATAAAAAAAAGTGCCGACTATGCCAACACAACTGATATCTAACCCTTGATTTTGTAGTTACTGTTATGTTTGAGCTAATGTTATTCGGGCATTTCAGTCACAATAATGTGCGATTTTTTCAGAGAATAAACTGAGAAAAATCCAAGTGCCCCATTGTTAATGTTACTCGAAACATTTGCTGGTGGGCCACTAAACATGGGATCGCTTCCAAACAAAGATTGCTGCATTTCCATTACAAAATGAAAATATTCTTCAGTAATGCCGTTTATCTCAAACGTAACTGTATCGCCGGTTTGTAAGTTAGCCTCTTCTTTTCTGGTATCAAGGAATTGACTCTGAATACCGTTTGTATAATTGCCATTAAAAAATTCATCCTCCTGAACAATAAATTCATAAATACTATCGGTAATTAATAAACCATTCCTGTGTGCTTTGAAGTTGTAAAAATCTTCAGTTTCAGGTTCCCAGGCGTATACCTTTATTGTCCAGTAGCCCTTTCCCCAGTCCGGTTCATATTCAAGCTGAATTGAATCGAGGCTGGCCACCGGTTTCATCAGTTGGCTTGTTGATGAATATTGTGTATGCCCGCCAACACTTTCGGCAAGCTCGATATGAAGCATATAGCTTGTGCCGATAACGCCATAAACATCGGGCTGCGATAAGTAATGTCCGGTATTGTCATCTTCGGTAAACTCGATAAC
>CAYLZH010000232.1:0-8134 GCA_964388245.1 uncultured Bacteroidales bacterium | reverse complement strand
AACCTGATTGAAGACATTATTGATATTTCAAAAATTGAAGCGGGCGAAACAAATATTAAAAAAGAAACTTTTTCGGTTAAGAAAACACTGAATGAGCTATTTGCCGTTCACGAAATGGTTAAGCAAAAAGCCGGAAAATACAACATCGACCTAAGGCTAAACATACCAAGAAAAGCAGAAAATGACATACTTTATTCCGATCAACGTAGGCTCCGACAAATAGTATCGAATTTGCTCTCCAATGCCATTAAATACACGCACAACGGGCATATTGAATTTGGTTATTCAAGGCAGCCTGGCGAAATACAATTCTACGTTCGCGACACCGGAATCGGGATACCTGACAATAAAAAATCATACATTTTCGATAGTTTTACGAAGTTCAGCGAAACGAAAACAAAAGTGTATGGAGGAACCGGAATTGGACTCGCCATTTCGAAAAACCTTGTAAAGATTCTTGGTGGAGAAATCTGGGTAAACTCGAAAGAAAATCGTGGATCGACATTTTATTTTACCATTCCAGTATCGGAAGGCCAAAATCTTGAGGACGATGATATCCCGGAAAATTATGAGATTAGCAATATAAATTGGCATACTAAAAAAATTCTTGTTGCCGAGGATGTTGAGTCGAATTATGTTTATCTCGAATCGTTGCTTAAACCAACCGGAGTTCTAACAATTTGGGCAAAAGATGGCAAACAGGCTGTTGATTTTATCTCGGAAAATCCAGACATAGACCTAATTCTGATGGACATACGAATGCCTGTCATGAACGGATTCGAAGCAACCAAACGTTTACGAAATCAAGGGTGTAAAATTCCTATTATCGCCCAAACTGCTCATGCACTCGAAAGCGATAAGCACGATTCATTAAATGCCGGATGCGAAGATTATATTGCTAAGCCTCTTAAATCAACAAACCTGATTTACAAGATCAAAAAGCAGCTTGACAAGCAGGAAACCGGCTAAAAGTGAATGGAATAGTTTGTTTAAGAAGAAAACCAATTCGGCATTAGCAATACAATATTATTACAATTGGCCTTTAATTTTAGTCTGATACTGCTTTCCTAAAAATCGGCTAAATCTTTTTATTTTTGCTAAAAACAAAAAAGATGCGCCATAGCAAAACTGAACCATTATCAGAAATAGTTTCAAGTTACCTGAAGGAATTTGGTATAGAAAAAAAAATTAATGAAACACGCCTTGTAAATTCCTGGGCAGAAATTGTAGGAAAAGTTATTGCCAGGTCAACAACAAGTATTAACATTAGAGATGGTGTACTCGAAATTCAAATCAGGTCTTCAGTAATAAAAAACGAACTCCTGATGCTTAAAGAAGGATTGATCAAGGCCCTTAATGAAAAGGTGGGCGAAAAAATCATCCATGATATAAAAATCAGATAAGTGATTATAAATATTCACCAATCACTTTTCAGCAGACTCCTATGGTTAATCACAATCGCTGTCAAGACCCTGATGGTACATATTCATAGCTTTCAAACTCATACCCATATTTGAAAAACCACCATCGTGAAACAGATTTTGCATTGTAACTTTTTTTGTAAGATCGGAAAAAAGTGTGATACAATAATCTGCACATTCATCAGCAGTTGCATTTCCCAGGGGCGACATACGGTTTGTAAAATCCATTAAGCCATCAATGCCTTTTACTCCGCTTCCTGCAGTAGTTAAAGTTGGTGATTGCGAAATTGTATTTACCCTGATTTTTTTGTCGCGACCGTAAATATATCCAAAACTTCGGGCAATCGATTCGAGCATGGCTTTAGTATCAGCCATATCGTTGTAGCCGTAAAGGGTTCTTTGTGCTGCAACATACGATAATGCAACAACAGAGCCCCACTCATTTATTGCATCAAGCTTTCGGGCAACCTGCAATACTTTATGAAACGAAATTGCCGAAATATCAAGTGTTTTATGCAGATAGTCATAATTCAGATCGTCGTAAAGCCGGCCTTTTCTAACATTCAACGACATTCCAATAGAGTGTAAAATAAAATCGATCTTCCCTCCAAATTGCTCCTTTGTTATGTTGAATAAATTAGTCAGATCCTCAATATTTGTTGCATCGGCAGGAACAACCTGTGTATTGCAATCGTTGGCAAGTTTCTGAATTTCACCAAACCGGAGCGATACAGGTGTGTTGGTCAAAACAAACTCTGCACCTTCGTCGTATGCACGTTCTGCCACTTTCCACGCAATTGATTTGTCATTTAGTGCGCCAAAAATTATCCCCTTCTTTCCTTTAAGTAAATTGTAAGCCATATCCATTAGTTTGAGTGCATAACACCTTTCGATACATTTTGTTTAGCTGTATCGAAGGCAGTTTTAAGCAGCTGGCAAAAGTACTAATTATTCACAATTGCATAACACTGATTTTCTGTCTATTAGCTTGCGCATCTTTAATTACATTGTTGTTTTTTCATTATTCTGTATTAATTGAATATTATTCGATCCAAATCTGAACGTTCGATAAAATGGTTTTATTTATTTTTGAAGAATTAAAAAATGTAGCTATGCGTAGTATTTTTATTACTGTTTTGTTCGTGTTATTCATCTTATCATTAAAAGCACAGAATGTCGGGCAAACAGGCGACACAATTGTAAACTATATCGACATAAACGGATTGAAACAGGGGCACTGGAAGAAGATCTATGAAAACGGAAATACAGCCTACGAAGGGTATTTTAAAAACGACAAAGCGGTTGGAAATTTCAAGCGGTATTTCGAAAAAGGCGGCTTAAGTACTGATTTGCATTGTGATGACCTTGGCCGGATTTGCCGTGCAAAACTTTTTCATCCAAATAATAAAGTTGCAGCAACAGGAAATTACTATGAGCAAAAAAAAGACAGTATCTGGAACTATTATACCCAGGCTGGTGATCTGATTTCGGTCGAAACCTACCAGGCCGGATTAAAACATGGCAAGTTTTATAAGTATTATGCCGATGGAAACCTGGCCGAAGAAACAACCTACGATAACGATAAGCTTCACGGTGTGTGGCGCCGCTTTTATCCGAATGGAAATCCCCGGATTGAAACCATGTACAAAAATGACAAACGACATGGATTATTTTACGTTTATTTCGAGAACGGAAAAGTACAAATATCAGGTGCTTACTCAAATAACCTGCGCAATAAGTCATGGATTTTTTATTTAGACAATGGAAAAATTGATTTCGAGATGAAATATAAAAATGGCAAAGCAAAAAATCCTGAACTCCTGGAAGAAAGGCAACGGAAAGAATTTGAGAAATTCGAAAAAAACCGGTATCACTTAAAGGATCCGCAGAATTACATGCGAAATCCTGAAGAATATTTCCTACATGGCAGATAATGTTGTCTTAAATCACGAATCACTTCATCGAAACATCTTTAAAGCAAGGAAACCATCAGTTAGGGCAAATAGAATTTCAATATAAAGAAACCTAAGTTTTGAACAAAGAAAAACAAAAGCAATTCGACAAAAGATACCTTGAGATGGCCCTTGTGTGGTCGAAAAATTCGTACTGTAAACGCAGGCAGGTCGGAGCATTAATAGTAAAAGACAAAATGATTATCAGCGATGGTTACAATGGTACGCCATCAGGATTCGAGAACAAATGCGAAGACAATGATTTCAAAACATTTCCTTATGTATTGCACGCCGAGGCAAATGCGATCACTAAGGTAGCCAAATCGAACAATAGCAGCCTCGGTTCAACATTATATGTTACTACTTCTCCATGTATGGAATGTTCGAAGTTAATTATACAATCAGGAATTTCGAGAGTGGTTTATTCCTTTGAATACCACACTACCAATGGACTTAACCTGTTACGAAAGGCAGGTGTAGAAGTGGTTTATTTCAAAATAGATGATTAATTAATCTGAAACTTTTATCGAAATTGCAAGTAAAGTTCTAAAAACAATGCGTTTGCAAGGTTTTATTTAAAAACTATCTTTGAAATCTGAATTAGATGAACAAAACCTTATGAAGAAAATATTACTATCAGTTTTAACATTAATATGTTTGTTGCCCGTAGGATTTGCCCAAACTGCGCCAAATAAATACTGGGTAAAATTTACCGACAAAATCAACACGCCCTATTCATTGAATAACCCATCCGATTTCCTTTCCTCGCGTGCTATTCAACGCCGCCTGGCACAAAACATTCTTTATTCTGAAAACGATTTACCTGTCGATCCGGCTTATATCGATAGCCTCGAAAGCACAGGAGCAGAAATACTTACACGGTCAAAATGGTTTAACGCCGTAACAATTTATACAACAAACCAACAAATATTGAATCAAATCCAGGCGTTTTCTTTTGTTCAGGCTATCCAAAAGGTAGCACAGCTCAAAACAAATCATTACGAGCAGGTAAACCTGTATCGCGAAGTCAGACAAGACAATAGTGCTTACCCATTTTCCATCAATGATTATGGTGCTGGGGCTAACCAGATTGAAATGATCAACGGACACATCCTGCACAACGATGGCTTCGATGGATCAGGGGTTGTCATTGCTGTACTTGATGCAGGATTCCTAAATGCAGACACATTACCCAGTTTTCAAAGCCTTTGGAGTAACAAACAAATTTTAGGGGTCAGGGATTTTGTTAGTGGCGATACAACTGTATTTGAAGATCACCCTCACGGCATGAGTGTGTTATCGACAATGGGAGGTAATTTACCTGGTCAACTTATTGGCACTTCTCCGGGTGCTTCGTTTTGGTTGTTGAGATCGGAAGATACCGGATCGGAATATGTTGTGGAAGAGGACAACTGGGTTGCTGCTGCAGAATTTGCCGATAGCGTAGGTGCCGACATCATTAATTCTTCACTTGGCTATACTGATTTTGACAATCCTGCACAAAACCACACCTATGAAGACATGGACGGAAATTCCACACATGTTACCATCGGGGCAGATATTGCAGCATCGAAAGGGATTCTGGTAGTAAACAGTGCAGGGAATTCGGGAAATAATCCCTGGCAATACATCGGAGCACCGGCCGATGGCGATAGCGTACTCTCGGTTGGGGCTGTCGACGAATTTGGCTACTATGCTTCTTTTAGTTCAACCGGGCCAACTTTTGATAAAAGAATAAAGCCTAATGTTGCCGCACAGGGTGCTCCGGCCGCAATTCAAAGTACAAGTGGAATTATTAGTTATGGAAACGGAACATCATTTTCCTCACCCATTATTGCCGGTGCGGCAGCCTGTTTGTGGCAAGCGCACCCGGCAATGACAAATATGCAACTACTCGAGGCAATTCAACAAAGCGGTAGCCAGTACATGAATCCTGATTCTCTACTTGGATACGGTATTCCAAACTTTGCACAGGCACACGCAATTCTTAGTAATATTGAAATCCTCCAGGAAACCAACCTCAGAGTTTCGCCAAATCCTTTTGTCGATTATTTTATATTGGAAATGTACTCGACAGATACGCAGGATGTTGCCGTAGAGCTTTACGATATTATGGGAAGAATGCAGGTTAGAAAACATCTTAACGGCAGTTTTCGAAATTACCTTTCAATCGAAATTAATGAATTGGGCTACCTTCAGAGTGGAATCTATATCCTGAAAATAATAACACGAGTGAACAGTTATCAGGTAAAAATTATGAAAGGACGATAAATCAGGAATTGTGATAAAATTAACCGATTTTCCTGAAACTGAAAGTCTGATTCACCGTATAAAGCGCCATAATGAAAAACATGCTTGAAATAAAATTCACTGTTACCCCGGAAATCTACGAAGAGTTCCAACAAGCCAAGCGATTTAAGGAAAAAGAACTGGGTATTCCAATTACCGATGATGTTGCATTTTACCTTGTATTAATGGAAATTTCGCATAAGTGGAACGAACAGAGCAAGGTATACAGAGACATGAAATAATATTCCACCGCCCAAATCATCATAATTTTCTTTTCAAAGTATCAAAGTCGTTCGTCTATTTTTGATTAGCTTTGTAAGCTTTTAGAAGTGAAATATAACTTGAAACGGTGTTGAATAATACTTTTTATAATCTTATCAGAATCAGAAAAATATAATGAAAGCAAAACATTTTCTTAGCCTGGCAATTGCAATTAGCCTTTTTGTAACCCTTGTATTTTATGGATGCACAAAAAATGATGAAACAGAGAATGAACCACCAACAATCTCTATTACAAGCCCTGCCAACGGAGATAGTTTCCTTGAAAATAGCCTGATCACTTTTTCGGCCACAGCAGGCGATATCGACGGGCGTGTAGTACAGGTGAGGTTTTATATTAATGGCGAATACATAAAGTCTTTTAATAATCCGCCTTATACCTATGAGTGGAATACAGCCGGCATAACCGTTGGAGCCTATAAATTAAAAGCTACTGTTGATGATGACAATGGAGCTTCAACATCGGCATCGGTAACAATTCAGGTTGATGGTCCTCCGGTGGCAAACTTCTCTGCCGATAAAACCAATATTTTTATAGGGGATTCGATTCAATTCACCGACTTGTCGTCGAATAGTGCTACAAGCTGGTTGTGGGAATTTGGAGATGGCGACACTTCACACCAGCAAAATCCCGTACATACCTACGTTGGAATAGGAGATTTTACAGTTACACTAACAGTTCATAATAGTATTGGATCGGGAACCGAAACAAAAACAGGTTATATCTCAGTAACAACATTTACACTCACCGATCCACGTGATAGCCAGCAATATGACCTGGTCGAAATTGACACATTTATAGTTATGGCTGAAAACCTGAATTATGATGCCGGAGGCGGGAATTGCTGGTATTACAATAATAATTCTGCATTTGCCGACCCTTATGGCCGTTTATACGATTGGCAGACAGCAAAAGACGCGTGCCCGTCGGGATGGCACTTAATGACTGATGAAGAATGGAATGCCATAATCGATTATCTTGGCGGGATATCGATTGCAGGGGGTAAATTAAAAGAAACAGGAACCAGTCATTGGGATGCACCAAACCTGGAAGGTACAAACGAAAGCGGATTTTCAGCAGTACCAGGTGGTTACCGTGAGAACAATGGGAACTTCATTAATATGGGCGTTGTTGGTTATTACTGGTCGACAGAAGAAGGCGCTATGGGAAGCGCATACTGCCGGAAACTATTTAACAATTCAGGTGAAATTCAAAGAATTCCTGTCCTTCAGACTGATGGAAATTCAGTTCGGTGTATTAAGGATTAAGAATCAGGAGATAGATAAAGAAATGGCATGTTAAAGTTAACATGCCATTTTTTTGTCCTATCAAAAATTATTTTCGTAGTACAACAATCCGGTCAATAAAAACAGTTTCATTTCTTTCAGTTTGTAACTGTAACATATATATTCCATCAGGAAGTTTAGACAGATCGATGTGCCCACTTAAGTTTACCTCGGAATACTGAACTACTTCGCCCAGAAGATTGGTAAAATAAAACCTGCCAAAAATATTCATGGGATTTGAGTAAAACAAAGATGAACTTACCGGATTTGGATATACATTAATCAGGCCTGAATGTGTGAATTCAGCAAGATTACTCGTAAGGCTTCCCTCGCCTAACAGCATAATTTTTAGCGTATCGCTTGCAGTACAAATTAAGACACTATCAAGATAAACATTTTGATTATTAGGGCTAAAGCCTATTATTAATGAATAATATCCGCCCGCAACAATTGTAGTACTTGTACCTCCGACAACCTGAAAATCACCGGACGCGATAATATTTGTAACCACCGCATCGGCACCGCCACTATTAAAAATTGTTGTTTGCAGAAACTGATTATTATAAAGGTTTACCTCTCCAAAATCTAAAGTGTCGATACTGGAATAAAGATAGGGTACTGCATATGTACTTATATATACATCATCGATTGCTATATCGCCATGATAACTTGATCCTGAAATAGCCCGAAACCTGATTTTGATCGTATTTCCAGCAAATGCTGATAAATCAATGCCGGTATTTTGCCATGCCGCAGTATCTGATGTTTGTTGCTGGCCTGCAAGAAAGAACACATCGTTCCACCAAATATTTCCATCAAATACATCCAGATGAAGGGTATCGATATCATCGCCATACATATGATACCAGAAGCTCAGAGAGTCAACTGAAAGGGAATTAAGTTCAT
>CAYLZH010000231.1:0-8137 GCA_964388245.1 uncultured Bacteroidales bacterium | reverse complement strand
TCACAAGATTCATTTTATACATAAACGTTAAAAGCGTATTCTCGCCAAAACATGTAATCATGTTAATTACTCGGACTACCAGATACGCCATATGAACTAAAATCAGAAGGATCCCAAACATTGGGATATTTATTTTTGACAATACAACACACAGCAGAAATAGTGTAGTAATAATAATCTCTTTGTTTTTCATAAGCATCGATTCTAATCAGTCATTGCATCCCAGGCAGCTGCGGTAACAAGCCAAAACCAAGATTCTGGTAATCCAGCTATAAATGCAATTTCTGGCAATGGATTTCCATCATCAGCAAAGATATCCTTTAATCTCTTTTTTATATAATAATCAAGATCATGTTCCAAAACCATTTTCAATGACTTATGACCAAGATTTGAAAAATTAAAGATTGTGGATTTGTAAATAGAAATTACATATAGTATGAAAGTAACGGTATTCTATAAATCAGACAATACCCTTAGGTTTTGTTTTTCTGCACTTTTCAAGATTGTTCATAACCTGACTTTGCTTTATAATTGATTCTTTATGTATGAGTTGAAGTAATTTTAAAATGAACTTATCGTCCATGCCCAGGTTTTTGCCAAGCTCTATGCGTGTTTTTAATATATTTTCCCAGCGTCGTAATTGTAAAATAGTGATATTGTTTTCACATTTATATTTTCCTATTTGTGACACAACATCCATCCGCTGCGATAATAATTCCAGTAATTGATTGTCGATGGAATCGATTTGCTCGCGGTATTGTTCCAGAAAATCCAAATCCTTTTCACTTAAGTTATTTGCTTTTCTGAAACTTAATTTCTGAAGAAGCTTTGAAAGTTGTTCGGGAGTTATCTGCTGATTCGCATCACTTTTTGCCCGATCGGGCGAATTATGCGACTCAATCATCAATCCATCCATATTCAGGTCCAGTGCTTTTTGCGAAATATCAGTAATAAACTCCCTATTTCCAGCAATATGACTGGGATCAACAAAAATATTCAAATTCGGGATCGTTCGTTTCAGCTCAATTACCAATTCCCACTTTGGTATATTTCGTAACGATGTGGCTTCAAATGGAAAAAATCCACGATGAACAGCAGCCAGCTTTTTAATTCCAGATTTATAAATGCGCTCAATTGCACCAATCCACAGTGATAAATCCGGATTCACAGGATTTTTTACCAGTACCGGAATGTCAATCCCCTCTAATGCTTTTGCCAATTCCTGAACTGAAAACGGATTTGCAGTTGTTCTTGCTCCTATCCATAAAATATCCACATTATGATCAAGACAGGCTTTTATATGATCTGGAAATGCAACTTCCACTGCAGTTTTTAGCCCTGTTTCTGATTGTACTTTCTGAAGCCATTTTAATGCTTTTGTTCCAATACCTTCGAAATTGCCCGGTCGTGAGCGTGGTTTCCATACACCTGATCGGAAAACTTTCACCTGGTTGATTTTTGCTAAACCTCTTGCCGTATCAAGAACCTGATCCTCGTTCTCGGCGCTGCAGGGTCCGGCAATTATAAGAGGTTTGTCGATTCCAAAACGGAACCAATTACTCCAATGTTCGATATCTTTTAAATCTGTCATTTATTCCGAATCAGCAACTGGCAAAAATAATCAAATTAAAAACCCGGACCGTCTCTTTGCAGGCACGTACTTGAAGCGATTCCACATTGTTATTTATATTTCAGTAATTTATTCTCTTAAATTCCACAGTCGGTTAGTTTCCACAATATGCATTCTCTAATGTTCTAATATCAAATTTTTGCATTTTGTATACACATTTTTCAACACGTTTTCTTCTTAAAATATCTTTATCGGCTAAATAATTTGCAAGGATAGCTGGAGTAATTTGCCACGATACCCCAAATTTGTCTTTTAACCATCCACAATAGCTTGTATCTCCATTCTCCGATAGTTTGTTCCAGTAGTAATCAATCTCATCTTGTGTATCGCAATAAATAACAATTGAAACAGATTCATTGAACGTATATTTTGATCCACCATTGACAGCAATAAATTTCATTTGGTTCAAGAGGAATTCGATACTCATAATAGTACCTTCCGGTTTTTTATGAAACTCGAAACCTTCATTTCCAAATCGTGTAATTTGTGTGATTTCTGAATCATTAAATACAGATGTGTAAAAACTTGTTGCTTCTTCAGCCTGATCATCAAACCATAAACAAATTGCAATTTGCTGATTTTTCATTTTATTTTTTCCCGTTTGTTGGAAGAACCATTAATTTTATACTGTCTCGCAATATATCTTATACAACTTTGGATCGAATTTTTTGATATAATCCACATCATTTAGAATATTTTACACGGCTTCTTTTGAGCTTTATTAATCAAATCAGTACAAAAAATTATTGTATGGATAGCGTTTGGCATGAATAATTTTAATGTGGTCGTATAACAGGTCTTTGAACTCGTCAATATTGATTTTATCTTTTGCAGATATAAAAATTGATGAATCGTTATTTCTTCCCATCCAACTGTTTTTCAATTCTTCGAGGCTAAAATTCTCCTTTGTCCTGGGCGTAAGATCATCGGCATCTTTCTTTGTGTAACTGTAATTGTCTATTTTATTAAATATCAGAAATGTAGGTTTGTCGGTTGCTCCTATTTCCAGCAAAGTTTGATCAACAATTTCGATTTGTTCTTCAAAATTTGGGTGTGAAATATCTACAATATGCAGCAATATATCGGCTTCGCGAACCTCATCAAGTGTCGATTTAAACGATTCGACAAGATTGTGAGGCAGTTTTCGAATAAATCCTACAGTATCGGACATCAGAAACGGCAGGTTTCCGATAACCACTTTTCTTACTGTGGCATCGAGTGTGGCAAACAACTTATTTTCAGCAAATACATCCGATTTACTGATGATATTCATAATGGTCGACTTACCCACATTCGTGTACCCAACCAGCGACACCCGCACCATTTTTCCACGGTTTTTGCGTTGTGTGGCCATTTGCTTGTCGATCTTCACAAGATGGTCTTTGAGCTTGCTGATACGGTCGCGAATAATTCGCCTGTCAGTTTCAATTTCCGTTTCACCCGGGCCTCGTAATCCTATACCACCCCGTTGACGTTCGAGGTGGGTCCACATTCGTGTAAGCCTGGGCAACAAATACTGATACTGTGCTAATTCCACCTGTACTTTAGCATGAGCCGTTCGAGCTCTTTGTGCAAAAATATCCAGAATCAAATTGGTCCGATCCAGTACCTTACAAGCCAATGCTTTTTCGATATTTCGAAGTTGAGTAGGAGTAAGTTCATCATCAAAAATTACAGTATCGATTTCATTCGCTTTAACAAAATCGATTATTTCCTGAAGTTTTCCACTACCAACGAATGTTCTGGCGTTTTGGGTTTCAAGTTTTTGAGTGAATTTTTTCATTGGAATACCACCGGCTGTTTCGGATAAAAACGCCAGTTCATCCAAATATTCATTTACCTGTTCTTCGCTTTGTTGTTGTGTAATTAAACCGACCAATACAACTTTTTCCTGGTCGTATGTTGTTAAATATCCAGACATATCTTTTAAAATTGCGGCAAAGATACTTATTATTCGTAAGGTTGAATATTTCAAAAATTGCTAATGGTGAACGGCAAAATTCCCTATTAAAAACTGGCAACTGACAATTTAATCCCAATCTGAAATGACCAGGCATATGCACTAAGTCTTTTCCGTTTTTCTATCTTTGTTGTGATCCTGAAGGAATAAGCCAAAATGAAGGAAGTTAAAACCATCTGTCCACGTAATTGCTACAGCTCATGCTCATTCAAAGTACTGGTCGACAAAAATAAAATTATCCGGATCGATCCTGATGATTCAAACAAGGCCACACCTGAAGGTGTATGTTTAAAGGGTTTAAGTTATATCGAACGAGCTCATTCCGATCAAAGAATTTTATACCCATTGAAGAAATGCAGAGATTCTTTTGTCCGAATCACCTGGGACGAATCACTTGACACCATCAGCAAAAAACTTCGACATTACAAAAAGGAGTATGGATGCAAAAGCGTCCTGTATTATGCAGCCAGTGGAATGGCCGGTTTATTGAATGCATCAGGCATGAATTTCTGGAAGCTATTTGGCGGAGCAACTACAGTTTACGGAAATCTTTGCTGGCCTGCCGGTCTTGAAGCCACCCGGTTGACATTAGGCGAAAACAAGCACAATGTTGCATGGGATATTGAAAACTCGGACCTCATCATTCTGTGGGGTAAAAATCCGGCCGAAACCAATATTCAGCAAATGATTCCAATTGAAAAAGCACAATCGAAAGGCGCAAGATTAGTTGTTATTGATCCACGACGAACCCCTTCGGCAGAACGTGCTAATCTTGTACTACAGCCTGTGCCTGGCACAGACGCTGCTTTGGCGCGGTCAGTAGCTAAAATCCTTATGGATAACGATCATATTGATAATTTATTTATTTCCAAACACACGCTGGGATTTGAAGAATTTAAAGCGAGTATCCGGCAAATAGATATCGAAGTATACAGTTTGGAATGTGGTGTTCCAGTCCATCTGATAAGAAAGCTTGCATCATGGATTGCTGTTTCAGAAAGAATGACTATTGTCCCGGGGTATGGCATGCAACGATATTCGAATGGAGGTCAAACCCTCAGGTGTTTGCTGATGATTCAGGTATTAAGCGGTAACATTGGCAAGGCGGGATCTTGCTGGCATTATGCCGATCTGCAAAGCGATATTTTCAGCCGGATAAAGGAACCGGAATCCTATTATCCAACAGGTAATAACGATGAAATTTTCCGGCGAACTATTTCAACAGCCCTTTTAGGCGAGCATATGTTGGGTTTGAAAGATCCGGAGATAAAAATGGCATGGGTTGAGCGTGGCAATCCACTATGTCAAAATCCAGACAGTAACCGGGTTAAGAAAGCGTTTCAGAAATTGGATTTTTGTGTTGTTGTAGATCAATTTTTAACAGATACTGCCATGGAAGCCGACATTGTTCTTCCTGCTAAAAATATGTTCGAACAATCTGATATAGTTTTTTCTTACTGGCACCCTTACTTACAGCTTAAACCACAAATACTTCAACCGGCCGGTGAGGTGAAACCGGAGAATGAAGTCTACACGCTACTGGCAAAGAAACTTGGAATTTCCGAATCAGAAATAAAAGCGAATATTCCCGGTTTTTCAAATGAGGATGTGGAAACATGGCTGGAAAAACAAATTGCCTGCTTCCCTGAAATTGAACTTGAGAAATTAAAATCGGGACCGGTAATCACTCCAAAACTTCAGGAAATAGCATTTAGCGATTTCGAGTTTAAAACTCCTTCAGGAAAAATTGAAATATTCTCACAACAAGCTAAAGATATGTGGGGCGTTAATCCTTTACCGGTTTACGAAAAAGTACATGAAGGACTGAATGGAAAGGAGAAACATTTTCAATATCAGCTTTTAACACCTAACACAAAAAACAGGATTCATTCACAGTTTGGCAATCTCGAAACGATAAAAACAATTACCGATGAACCTTTCGCATTGATCAATCATGATGATGCCGGCAAGTCAGGCATTCAATCAAATGATTTGATCAGGGTCTATAATCATAGGGGCGAATTGATAATAAGGGCAAAAACTGATGCCAGTTTACGACCCGGATGTATTGTAATTGCCAATGGTTTTTGGCATCAGGAAAATGCCTGTGCAAACAGTTTATCACTCGGACGTGAAACAGATATGGGATATGGAGCAGCATTCCATGACAATTTAGTAGACTATCAAAAATGGACAAAGGAGTTGTAAAGAGCATATTTATTTTTGATGAGAACAAGTGTGTAGGCTGTCATGCTTGTATTGTGGGCTGCATGGTCGAAAACGGAAATCAGAAACAGGGAACCTGGCGAACTGTTAAATCCTCAAATTTGCATCATCGCTGTGAGCTACCACTGGTAAATCTCTCGATGTCGTGTAATCATTGCGATGACGTACCATGCATGAAAAATTGTCCTGCTCTGGCCTATTCAAAGAATCCGGAAACAGGTGCAATCTTGCATGATAGCGAAAAATGCCTGGGTTGCAGGTATTGTACCTGGACTTGCCCATACGATGCACCGGTCTATAATCAGGAATCGAAACTTATCGAAAAATGTCATTTTTGTGACCACCGAATCGGTTTAAATAACTATCCTGCCTGTTCGCTTGCTTGTCCAACAGGAGCTCTTGGTTACAAAACAGAGGAGTTCTCAAAGGCCGATTCTTTTGAATCCTCTCCAATACCTGCCAATGTTGGATCGCATCTAAAAATTGAAAAGTTAAGAAATTCCGATCCTCCGGAAATGGACACTGAGCTTTTTTCAGAATCAGCACTCATAGAGCAAGATACTAATCGGGTGCAAAAAATATCCGCCTGGCTTGAATATCCATTGCTGATCTTTTCACTTATTCAGGCCGGTGCAGTTGGAATCGTTCTGTCAGGATATACCGAACTTTTTAGCACCACACAAAAAATAGTTTTCCTGATTGTAGTACTGATTGCAGGTGTAGTAAGTTTATTACATCTGGGAAGAAAAGCAAGGGCCTGGCGTTCTGTTTTCAATATCCTGAACTCGTGGCTTAGTCGTGAGATTTTGTTGTATCTGATTTTTTGTACTTGTGTTGTTAGCACATTTTTCTTTATTAAAATTCCGTTATGGCTAACCAGCACGATCGGGATAACCCTTTTATTTTCAATCGATATGCTCTATCAACCAGCTCAATGGAAGTGGAAAACAAAAATGCATAGCGCTCTATCGGTTTTAATTGCACTTCATCTTTTATTTCTTTTGAAATCGTGGCTGTTGTTGTTCAGCATCATGGCCGCGATTCGGATAGGACTATATTTTTTCAGAGGCCATCACTGGACAATACAAACTGTCATGCAAACTGTCGTAAGAATCTTATTGCCCGGAATTGCAGCAGTTTCAATACTATTGACCGGTGAAATGATTACAGCTATTTTGGCTTTCGCACTTGGCGAAATCATTGACAGGATTGAGTTTTACCACGAGCTAAGAACACCTGAATGGGAAGTTTCTTACAATCAAAAATAATATAGGAAAAAATCATATCAGGTGTAAATATCCTGTATTTCAAAAAAAATCCCGGTGATTAGCCGGGATCATATTTTTTTTATCCTAATTTAAAATTGATCGGAACCGTATAACTTACTTTTACAGCTTTTCCTCTTTGTTTTCCGGGTGCAAAATCTGGCAGGTTTTCAATAACCCTGACAGCTTCTTTATCTAATGCCGGATCAATTCCACGAGCTATTTTCACATTGTTTACTTTACCCTTCTGATTTACAACAAACGAAACAAATACTCTCCCCTGTATGCCATTCTCACGGGCAATCTCAGGGTATTTAATACTTTGAGCTATATGTTTACGGAGTTCAAGATCTCCCTCTTCTTTCGTTTTGCACTTATGGGGCATAAAAATTGGCATATCTTCAACAATAGTAAAAATCGTTGCATCTTCTTCCTCTTCCTCAACATCCATAATTTCTACTTCCATCTCCTCATCGGCCTCAGTATCTTCCATCTCAATTTCATCTTCGATTTCAACATCATCCTCAACAATGTTTAATACTTCAGTTACCTGAGGTGGTGGTGGTGGTGGTGGTGGCGGAACTTCTTCCTGTCGCGTAATTGGAATAATTTCTTCTTCAATATCAATATCACCTATTTCGCCAAGACTATTGGCCTTGCTTTCCGAACTCGTCCATTCAAATGCAAGTAGCAATACCGATAAAACTATTATAAAACCAACCTGAAGGAAAATTGTCCTTTTCTTTTCCAGATCGGCCTGGGGTGTTTTTTTAGCTTCCATTATATCTAATTTTTAAGCAAGTAAAAGTATATATTTCCATGCATACCTTCCAAATAATTTTTTCTGATTCTTGTCATCAGAATAAAAAAATTGATGTAGGTTATGTGATACACAAATATAACTAAAAACTTAGTTGATTGTTGTATGGCTTTTGTATTTAACATTTTTTTGAATGAAGCATTGAAGGTAATAATAGTTTTCCTAAATTTGCATCCACTTTGGGGCATTAGCTCAGTTGGCTAGAGCGTTTGACTGGCAGTCAAGAGGTCATCGGT
>CAYLZH010000230.1:0-8378 GCA_964388245.1 uncultured Bacteroidales bacterium | reverse complement strand
ACATTGTTGCGTAATAAGATAACTGACACTATTTATTAAAGTGCCTGTCTTTAAAATCATCGGGTAATGCTAGCGACAGTGACAAGGTGAAATAAGGAGCCCCCGACACATCCGACTTAATGAGGTAATCGGTATTGGGTCGTAGCAACGTACTTCCTGATACAAAATCGCTTTCGGATACTTTAAAACTAAGATTGTACGTATACCCTGCAGCAGCTTCCAACCATAGCCATTTATTCAATTGTTTCAAAATACCTATCGAACTGATAATGGCAGATTGCCGGAGTTGTAAGCTTTCGGCTTCGTCTAAAATGGTGCTTTTTACCCGTATGGCATAACTGTTTCCAACTACCCTTGATCGACCGTATACAAATAAACCATCCGACACTTTCTTCCAGACTTTAATACTTTGAGGAAGCATGGCATCGAATCCAATTTTATTTGGAAACTGGCGACTATATATCAAAGCCGGATAAATAGATGGAATTCCGAATTTATAGCCGGCATAGAACCCAAATCCAAAATAAGATACGCTATCAGGTTTAATCGCATACCCCAGTGCAACTGAACCTTTCAATAATTCTTTGTAAGGAATGGATGAATCGTCACGGTAAAAGTCTCCTGCAAGGTACAGAGTAGACCGAACCACCAAAGATCGGTTTCCTTTTAAATGAATAAAACCATTAATGCCCAATCCCAGTTTTTTCAGGTTCCGATCGTCAAGACTCAGAAATAAAGGATGATCTTGCGGTTCTATATCATTAAAATAGTACTGCTCATCATAATATCTTAGGCCACCGACTAATATCAGATTGGGTTTATATGCAATTGGAAAAAGCAGCTCGCCACCTGAAGTTTTATTGGCATCTATAGTGGCTTTTCCACTTCCAATCTCCGACACTTCCGATTTTGAATCGATAGAGTACTTAAAATTTATATCAGATTTCAGAATAAGAAAACGAGTTGGCATTCTATCCTGAAAATCAGGAAACCACTTAGTATCAGGCTGAGATAATTGCCCTACTGAATATTGACTTAACAATAATAAAAGCAGTCCTGGTAGAATTCTCATAGAAGGGATAACTGATGAAAAATCGAATTATTTTGGATTAAACTCAAGTTTAAGGTTTTAAACCATTCCCTTTGGAATACTGAATACAAATAGAAGTATAGAAGCACACAACCCAATAACGAAGGCAAAGTAGGCGATTCTTAAATAGGCATATTTTTGTTTCAACACTTTCCCGAGGTAAAATAAATCGCGGGTAAGGCTTTTGTACAAGTAGTCACGGTCTTTCATCAATTCATCCATTCCCCACTCATAATCGTCAATTGCCATTTGGTGAAAATTTCCAAAGAACAAAAGATTTCCTCTTTTATTTCTTACATCTTCGTGTGTAAGTAACCCGTGTGTAGTTCGCGGAATCGTAGACACAATCGCCATAATAATGGTTATAATACTAAAAGATAGTAGAGTAAGTGCAGGTATGAGCAGGTATTGGTTTTTATCAAACTTTGGGAACAGGGCTGAAAGAACAATGGATATGATTATTGCGTTAACACTAATGAGTGTATTGGCCTTGTTATCGGCAAGTATACTCAGGTTAACATGGTTTCGGAGCGATACCCGAAAAACAGTTTCTATTCCCCTGTCGGGTGGGGTAATTGCATCTTTTTTCTTTTTTCCTTTCTTCTTTTTCTCGTCTTTCGCCTCCGATTCTATATTCTCAATCCCTGCTTCGGCCATTGTTTCCAATTGTTTTTCGTTTTCCATTTTTCCAGGTGTTAGTTTGGATTTTGCATATTCATTTGAATAGCTATGATTGTTGAATAGGTCAATTGTTTCTTTCACCCATTTTTCTACCGAAATATTGCACAAAGCTTTTGTTTCTTCGTATAGCCTTACAAATGAAGTAGCAAGATAATCCTTTTCGCCTAGATGAGCCATATCTGCATCACAAATAATCTCTTCCAGTTTATTCTGTGTAGAATAATTAACCTGTGTAGCCAGAATTAACTTGCCGACCGTCTCAATTCTTTCAGAAGGAAAATCTTTATGGGCTAAAGTTGATGCGGCAAAAGCAGCACCTTTTTCTTCATGTTTTTCGCGACCTTCGAAAAAGTAGGAATCGTGAAATAAGGCAGCCAATTGAAGGCATTCCATATCTTCATATGAAAGGTCTGAGGTGTTTTCGGCAAATTCATTGACATATCGATATACTTTATTCGTGTGTTTCCAATTATGATACTTAAGGTTCGCATCAGAGTTTTTTGATAAGTGTTCCTTTACAACTAATCTGCACTCCTCGACAATATTCTGGTTATCGTTGTTCATTATAATTGAAAGTTAAAATAAAAAGCTGGTTCCTATAGTTAGCATTTCTTCATCATCGGCCACAGAGAATGTTCCTTGTAGCATAAAGTAATTAAGAACAGTAAAGAATACCCCTGCACCGAATGAGTTTTGCCAATCATTGCTGAAGGAGTTGGAATTATTTGTATTGATGAAATCGACGTGCCCTAGAATACCCATATCGAATGGAGCAATATAAGTTTTCAGTTTAAGCAAACTCTGTCGCACTTCGATATTTTGATAGAAGAAAGACTCTGTTTCATACTTGTTTCGCTCAATCCCCCTAAAGTTTTTGATGCCGTTTATGTAATTAGCCTGGTAAAAGGTATGATCTCCATAGGTGCCTTTAAAACCGGATCGAAGTGCAAGAGTTGTTTGTTTACGACTAAGGTTAATCGGAATAAACAAGCCAAACTCAGTATTTACATCTACATAATCAACATCGTCATTATCAATACCCTTGTTCCATTCTCCACTTGCTTTAAGTAATACACCTCGATTGGGATTGATCTTGTTATCGAGATTCAAGTAGCTATATTCCAAAGATGGTGCAATAAAATCCTGGTCTTCAATTTCCCACGATCCATTTAATAGTTCGGGATGAGATTTGAATTCAACCATTCGATATTTTATCCCAAACTTTAAACTTTGAGACTGACTCCTGGATGTTAGTTTTAGGCCAAGATGATACTGATAATCATTTATCTCTACAACTTGTTTTGTCAATTCCGAACCGCCTGCATAATACTGATATACATCTGGATGAAGAATGTTGATTCCACCGGTAAAATCGAATCTACCTAATGCTTCCACATAATTGAAGTCGTAGTCAAAATTGAATCCTTGTGCCTTGAAGGTATGACTTGCCACAAATCTGTGATAGTATTTGTAAGGTTCTTTTTTAAATCCATGATGAACATACTTTGCTCCTCCTCCAAGGAAAAAGCCATCGGTATTGTTATAACCAATTGCTACCTGAGGTATCCACAGATTATATTTGAAATCGTAGCGATCATAATCGAAAGCATCTTCTTCTTTTATAAGTGTTACCTTGGTGTCAGCATCTTCTTTAATTTTATTTTTACCGGAGGTATCGTAAATCCGGGTATAATTGTGAAGGCCTTTTACGTTCGATTTATTTTTAATGAGGTCTTTCTCTGATCCACCAATAATCCTAACAAGGATGCTTTTGTTGGTTTTACCCGAAAGCTGGTATTCATCATTTCCATCCAAGCCATAAATCCGAATTTCTTTTGTTTCATCAGGGTGAAATACCCTATGATAGAAACGCTTATCTTTTTGCTTTTTACCTTTTTTTGATCTTGGGTATAGGCTTATCTCCACAGTTCCATCATCTTTACGATCAACCTCAATTACATCGTCCTCTAAGGTTCCTGTTATACTGACCTCTCTGGCAAGAATTGTATAATACCGATCGGCAAACTCAGTCAACTTGTCCCTTCTGGCTTTTAATGTGGCAATAATTTCCTCACCCGATATTTCAAATGCTTCTTTTGGTAATTTATGAATTGCGTTTTCAATAACTTCATCTGTAATTTGAGATTGAAGATAGTGTGCTTGCTTCATCCAATCATTACCATTTGCTTCGGTCAGAAAAGATCGGTCGAAATAACGGGCGTTAAAACAGGTACCGGCAATATCCCGAATATCATCTTCGAAAGGTTGAAATCTGCGTTGTAGCCATTTCCGCTGCATCCACCACATTACGACACCATCAAATTGAAAAAATACCTGGTCTCTATCGCGTGGAATGGGGCGGTACAAAACTTTATCCCCTTCTTTAAAAGTTGCCCACTTCCATTGATCGTCGTGCCGGTCCCAGTCGGCCATAAGCATATCGAGTAATCGGGCACGGATGGTGTAATCTACATCCACTACATGGTTTTGCTTCTCCTGTAATTTGTCTATAGCCTTCGGATAACTGATTATCTTTTTGGATTTTCCATAATCGGGATTGTCCGACATATCTTTATCAGGGAAAATTTCGAACAAACAAAACGATCCTCCAAACTCCTCCTGATAATCGCCTAATACAGGATCATCCGGAACGAACACAAGTCTGGGAGTACTATGGTATACCCCAGCAGCATCTGCCAAAGTGGGTACTGCAACTGCTCCGAAAGGATGTGATGCCGCAAATCCATCATAAAGGATATCCTGAGTTAATGTACCTCGTAAGCCACGTTCAATCAAAAAAGTAGGATTTTTCTTCACTTTTCTAAACACATAATAGTTCTCATCTCCGCCTTTCATGCGCAGAGAAATGGTTTGCATTCCCCCTCCCTTTTTGAGTGGTGTCAAACCACCGTATTCATTATGAATATCAAGATATGGAACTTCAATTGGAGTTGTCCATGTTTCACGATTAAGTTTCCCGAAGAATATCCTTTTAAGTCTGGAAGCCGTAAAATTAGAGTCGGCTACAACAGTTGCTGTTTTATCTTTGTATGAAGTCTTTTCGGTTACCTTTTCTTTTCCTGATTTCAGAATTGTTTTATTGTATAACTTCTTACGAAAAGCCAATGTTTCTTTCCGTGTTGAATTATCCACTTCATAAGACTCTACCCATACGTCTCCATTTTTATAATACAGTAAACGGGCATAGCCTCTTTCTGCTAATCCAAATTCCATTTTCGTTCCCGGTGATACACGCGTAACTTTACTACCTGCGCCACTTATGATATGGTGTATAGAACCAAGTTTATGATATTGCAGATTATGCTCATGACCACACACATAGACCATATTGTCCCATTCGTTCATAGCTTTCGACAGGCGTTCTGTCAGATCGTGATAATGCGGATGGGCAATATCCTGGTGATGCCCGATGTACTTCCGGTAGAAGGGATAAATACTTCCCAACCCGGGTAAAGGCAAGTATAACCAGTCTACCACTTTTGTGAGTGGAAATATATGATCCTGTATGGTATAGTGCCCTCCATGTTCTCCATTACTTATCAATGGATGGTGCGTAGCTACAATTACATTTTGATTCCGATACTTCTTTAGAAGGTCAGTCATTAGTTCGATAAGTTCATCCTCGCTTCGGCATTCACATCCATCCTTGTTTCCACTTGAACGCTTATGTTTATGGACCCACCATTGTGAATCGAATACTATCATTACTATTCCAGGGGTAAGCTTTACCACTTCTGGTCCAGGACAACCATTTTTTGGGAGGAAGGCATCTTCCCTGTCAAGGTATTTATTAACATATTTTTCCTGCCGTTTAATGGCTTTCAATCCGCCTTTCCGGTAATGGTTCCAGTCGTGATTACCAGGGATCACAAACACATCTCCTTCCCAATCTTTCACTATATCCAGTTGGGCATTCATCCGAATCTCATCTTCTGCTCTGTATTTGCTCGACTTTTTTCGTAAGCCATCCATATAAATATTATCACCCAAATAAATTAAACCTGCTTTTGTTGGGTCATCCTTATTAAGTCGCCTTCCCATATTTTCAATTGGGGGCATCGAATTAATTGTATCATCACCTGCATCTCCCATCAGGTAAAAAGTATACAGTAATTCGTTAGAAGCTGGATCCGGTAAAGACGTAAAATCTTTTTCAGTCTGACCCAAAACCACCATTGAGATAAGCATAGCAATCATTAGAAATAATGCCTTAACAAACGAGAGAGACAAGCTATCAACAATGGCTACCTTAGTAATCGTTTGATGTTGAGAGTTCTCAATATTCATAGGATAAGAGTTTAGCATATACCAGTAGTTTAAATTTTCAATTCAAATTTGAGCAGGGTTGGCTGCGTGTTTTTCTTTTCATTGGAAATGAACAGATTACCACTTTGATCGAATGTAATACCTTCCGGTTGATTGAATATATATTTGGGCAGTTTTTCTATGGCTATGATATCACCACCAGCCGACAGAACTAACAATTTCTTGGATGTTGAACTGATAATGTAAATATTTCCATCAGGGTGGATGGCAATGCCAGATGGGTTGAAGTCTTTTGCAATCTTCTTCTTCGAAATTTTATAGGCAGGCTTCTTTAAGTACTTTTTCTCCTTAAGGTCGAAGGCATAAATTCGGATGTCATCATTTTTTTCCTTATTGGCATGTTCCTTACAAGCAACTAATAACCTGTTATTATTCTGATCATGACAAAGCCCCTCAAAGTCTTCGCCTTTATTATGGTCTTGATTATAGGTTTTAACCTTATCGTCTTTCTTTATTCGCTTAATATCCCCATTGCTTTTTAGAACATAAATTTTGTTATTGGCATACGCGATCCCCTCAAAATCGGCATCCTTCCCAAAATCATATTTATCGCGAATTTCGCCATTGTTTTTATTTAAAGTATAAACAACTGCTTTCTCGTCCTGCACGCACAGCAACCTGGAATCATCGGTTAAAGTAAGTCCTGATATTTCATTTAACTCTTCATGGAGGACTATAGTCTTATCAGCATTATACAAGTCGTAAGGTGCCTTTTCAAAGGCACAGCTAACCTGAATAAACAATATTAGCAGATATAAAGACATCCTAATCATTGGTGTTTGTTTCTAATTCCTTTACATATTGATATAATCTGTCCTGAGAACTTTTACTATTGTTCCCATTAACAAAAAAGTTCTCTGTTGCACAGGCAATTAATCTTCCATTCAAATTGTCATTTAATTGATAATTCATTTCTTCAACTAATAATTGCTGGTGTTCCTTCTCAAATACTGGGAAAGCTACTTCAATACGTTTTGAGAGATTGCGAGTCATCCAATCAGCAGAAGCAAGGTAAGTAACCGGTGCTCCGCCATTATTGAAATGATAGATGCGTGTATGTTCCAAATATTTATCAATAACGCTAACTACGGTTATGTTTTTAGCTTGTGTGGCTGTAAGTGGATTTAAACAACAAATTCCCCGTACAACCATTTTTACCTTTACACCATTATCTGCAGCCTGCCTGATTTTATTTATCATGACGGGATCTTCAAGACTATTCAACTTAACCATAATTTCGGCATTCTCACCCTTTTTTGCATATTCAATTTCCTTATCGATACAAACCTCTAAACTGCTTCTTAGAACAAAGGGTGCCACTAACAAATGTTTGAACTTAGGCTTTGCAATTTCGCCTTTCAGAAAAGAAAAGACTTCGTCCAGATCTCTTGTATATTCCTTTCTAGCAGTAAGGATTCCATGATCTGCATAGATTTTTGCTGTTTTTTCATTCAGATTACCTGTACCCAGATAGGCATACGAATTTAGCTTACGATTCTCTCGACGCTTAATTATATATATTTTTGCATGGACCTTTAGACCATCCTGGTTGTACTTAACTGCAACTCCTGCTTTTTCAAGCCGCTTACCCCAGTAAATATTCGATTCTTCATCGAAACGTGCCTGAACCTCATCAAATACAAATACCTTTTTCCCTTTCTTCACAGCCGTTTCCAATGCACCACATATTCTTGAGTCTTTATTAACCCTGTAAAGAGTTGTGTTTATTTCTTCAACAGCCTCATCAGTTGCGGCCATTTCAAGAAAATCATACACATACTTGAAATCCTGATATGGAAAGCTTAGGAATACATCGGATTTTTTGACATCTTCAAACCAATCGCCAGCACTATCCAGTCTGTCACATGCAATAGGGTCTTGCTTTTGGTAGTACAAATGTTTCTTCTCATCAAACTCAGGAAATCCAAAGTAATCGTAAAAGTTGTGATAACGACCGCCAGATATAAGACTGGTGATATCCAGGTCGAGCTTTATGCGTAAATCATTGATAAACTTGAAAGGAATGTTTTCATTAAACAATAATCGACTAGGCAATCCGGTGTCGCGCTTAGAAAGGCTTTTACTGATCTTTTTTACAATATTCTCATCCTGTTCATCATCAATATATAGTTCTGCATCACGAGATACTTTTACAGCGTATATTTCAGCTCTATCACCTAAGAATTTTTGGATGTTGTTTTTATAGATATCATCGAGCTGGATAATACGAGTACCTTCCTCATTATCTGATAAGGTTATA
>CAYLZH010000229.1:0-8446 GCA_964388245.1 uncultured Bacteroidales bacterium | reverse complement strand
GGGAGGTTAAGGTAGTTATGAAAGTAAATGCACACATCAATACAACAATTCAGACACACCTTATTTATGATGATGATATCAATTTACCGATTGAGCGTACCAGGCCTGGAGATTCAGGTCCTGAAACTTATTTGGGAACGACAAAAAAGATTCAATTCAAGGAAATGTTAAGCGTTGGGTTTTCGTATAAATTTTAACTTATTCACAATTGTTCATAAAACTTTTCAACATCAATCTGTGGATAAAAACCGATGTAAAAAAACAGATACAAAGCATAATTAGGCGTAGTTTTGTGTTACTGTTAACAGATTACTAACAGATAACAAAAAACTGAGAACTTAGATGCCGTACAGAAGACTGCCAAATACCGATGCAGCCAGACTAAAAGCAATGAAAGATGCGATTCAGAAAAGCATGACCATTTCCCCTTTTCATTTGGCCTTTTCGCATCAGGCGTTGCAACGACTCAGATCGTTTCAACCCCTTTTTGAGCAAGCTATGCAAAGGCAAAAGCAGGCGTATAAAAACCAGGTTGAACGAAGCAAAGCATTCAATGAGCTGGGTCGGAAAGCCCGACTTTATCTAAGTCATTTCCTTCAGGTTATGAATTTTATGATACAGCGGGGCGAGCTGCCTGAAAATGCAAGGAAGTATTTCGGATTATCTGAACAATTGAAACCCTTGCCAAATCTTACGGCCGATCAGGATTTAATGAAATGGGGCCAACGTATTGTCGATGGCGATATGGAACGTCAGAAATCAGGCGGGAAACTTATTACAAATCCAACTTCGGCTGTAGTCAGGGTTCATTTCGAAAAATTTGTTCATGCCTATCATTTACAAAAAGATCTTCAGAAAATATCTGCCGAAGCATTATTGAAACTTGCATCGATGCGGGAACAAGCCGACGATATTATATTGATGGTATGGAACGAGGTTGAGGCAAAATTCTCAGGACTTTGGGATGAGGAAAAGCGCCTGAGGTCGATGGAATACGGGCTTAAATATGTTTTCAGGCCCCATGAGAAAAAGAATACCGAAAAACGCACCGTGGCCGAGGAACGAGCCCATCGATATGCACATCAGGAAACTAAAACTAATGTAACTACAGATCAGGCCGATGAAGAAGAAGCGAATTCAGAATCAAACCAATTGTCGCTCTTTTCTGATAATTAGGCGTATTAGAATTGCAATTATCACTACTGAAATAAACATTGCGTAGAGCGGAAAATCTTCGGTTGTGGGATTGGCCATATCTTCGGCCACATCTACATCCGACACATAATAATAAACTACCGCACCGGCATTGTTAACAAAATGGGCAATTATAGGTATCCAGATATTTCTTGTCCAAACTAACAGGTATCCCATGAAAACGCCCAAAAGGAATCGTGGCAGAAAACTTAAAAACTGCATATGAAATGCGCTAAAAAGAATTGCTGTGATAACGATAGCTACATGATGGCTCTTAAACCAATCGCCTAATATTCGCTGGATAACTCCTCTGAATAATAATTCCTCACCAATAGCAGGTAGTAATGCGATCATAATCATGTTTAATACGAAGTCCGAAAAAGTTTCCATCCGTAAAAATTCGACAGTCATGTCGAGAGCTGATGCTTCCATTTCCTGCATCCAGTTTTCGATTCCTTTCAGAAATTCAGGGAGTTGAAGCTTTGAATTAATTTCGGCTGAGAATCCGATTACCGGTAGTGCTGCAATCATACAAATTCCTGTTAAGAGAACTGTTGAAAGGAATGGGGTTTTATTAATTGCCAGATAACTTCCGATCCTGCCGTCAAATAATATGGCAATAATGAATGGTGGAATAACGAACATCCCTAATGAATTTAAAACCTGAAAGTATTTTGCAACATCAATATTGTCGCGAAAGGCTGTGCCCAGCAAACCAGGATTAGTAAAATAATTATAATCGAAGAGTGGAATTGCAAATATTGCTCCTATAATTAACAGTAAAAGTGAAGTTGCCACCACAATTAGCCCTGCCAATACCAACTGGACAAATGGCGATTGATCCTTGAACATATTATGTGTATTTGTTATCAGGCGCAAATATAAGTTATCAAACACTTTCGTTGAATGAAAATAACGAATTTTCACAGGTTGGGTGAATGAAAGATCATTAAAAGCTTGATTAGTAAGGGACAAGGGAGTGCAGTCTTTTTTGTTTCTTTGCAATATGTTTTCAATTGGAAATATTGAACTGCCTGAGAAAGCTGTGTTTCTGGCCCCAATGGAAGATGTAACCGATCATCCGTTCAGAATGATGTGCAAGGAAAATGGTGCTGATTTTATGTACACCGAGTTTATCTCAGCCGATGGATTAATAAGACAGGTTAAGTCGATAAAAAAGAAAATGCAGTTGTTTGAGGTTGAGCGCCCGATTGGTATCCAGATCTATGGAAAAGATATTGACGCAATGGTCGAAGCAGCATGCCTTGCCGAGGAACTTCAACCCGAACTGATTGATATCAACATTGGGTGTCCGGTGCGGAAAATTGCCAACAAAGGAAGCGGCGCCGGATTGTTGCGCGACATACCAAAATTGCTTGCAATTACCAGTGCAGTAGTTGAAGCCGTTAAACTTCCGGTTACTGTTAAAACCCGCCTTGGTTGGGATAATGATAGCAAGATTATTGTCGACCTGGCCGAACAGCTTCAGGATGTTGGAATAAAAGCAATTACCATTCATGGCCGTACACGCGAGCAGATTTATAGCGGAAATGCCGACTGGACTTTAATAGGCAAAGTAAAAAACAATCAAAGAATGAAAATTCCGGTTATTGGCAATGGCGACATAGACAGTGGTGAGAAAGCGCAGCAAATGTTTAATCGCTACGGGGTGGATGGAATTATGATTGGACGGGCTGCTATTGGGAATCCACATATTTTCCGTGAGGTAAAACATTTTTTAATCTATAATGAAAAATTACCTCCACAAACCATTTCAGAACAGATTGCGCAACTGAAAAATCTTATCGAAAAATCAATAGAATGGAAAGGTTTGCCAGGAGGCATCTTACATGCACGACGACATATGGCGCTTAATTTTAAAGGGTTACCAGATTTCCGGCCACTTCGTGTAAAAATGCTACAAAGTAACTCGAAAGATGAATTGTGGCAGGTTTTCGATGATATTGAAAAATCCTACGGGTAATATTTTAGTCAATTATTTATCGGTGAGTGGCGTTAAAACTAATTCGTTATTGAATGCATCCGGATTGGTGGCATTTTCATGTAGAAATTTTTGAATTTCCTGTGTTGAAGCTATAAGTACCTGTATCCCTTCAACTTCCTGAAAGGGGACGGATAATTTGTCAGCTTCTGCTTGTTTTTTAAACCAATCTTCGTTTAACATAAATAACTGAACTGAGTCGCCTGAAAATTTCATCCGGGCAAAGCTGTGAACCGGCAACCGATGAAGCTCCATAAAGGCATTTTCTAGAAAGGCTTTATCGTCTAAATCCGGAAAGAAGTCGAGGAAGAAATAATCACCAATTTGTGCAATGTGCAATTCAAAAAAATTGACCACATCGTTGTCAATTACTTCAAGTTTGTATTTTGATGAACTTCCATCCGGTGCAGATGCTGAGATTTTCCAAATGTCACCGTCAGAATCTTTCCAATTTCCGACAAAATCATTTCTAAAAACAAGATCATCTTCGGTGTAACAGGGATTAAGCGAAACAATTATGCATGAATTCATCAGCAAAATTGAAAAAAACACAAGAGCAATTCCTATTGATTTTTTCATCGTCATCGATTTTCGAAATTAAACTGAAAACCGTTCTAAATTATTGTGATTGTGAAAGGAAATAGGAGCTGATTTATTTTCTGAAATAATGCTAAGGCTTTTGGCCTACCCAAAAATTCAACCTGAGTTCCTGGCCAAAATCACTTTGAAATTGATGTAATACTTCCTTTTTATTCGATAAAAACTGGACTTTCCCGCTAATGCCTACTTTTTCGGGTTTGTCGCGATAGTTCCACCAGTGGATCGATATTCCGTCTTCTTCATCATCCATGAAAAGAAATTCGTAACAACCATCGGTTAATTTTACAGGAATGTCGTAAGTTGTACTATCTTTTAGGTCCTGTCCAGAATATAAAACCTGCCCCAGTTTGTTTGAAATAAAGTAACGGTTTTCTTTAGCTCTACCCAGGTTATTAGTTTCAATATGTAAAATAAAATCTGGTGGAAATACTTTTGGCCATTCGAAATTCGATGTTAGCTGATTATTGAGGTTATTTTCGTCGGGGCTGTTATTTGGAAGGCTTACCTGTACAATAAACGTTTCTTTATCATTATTTAGCGACCATTCAGGTAGCGGCAGGAATATTTCTTCATTCTGAAGGAATGACAGCTCACCCATCCATAAAAATTCTGACAATTTAGTGTCTTTTACTCCATAAGTTATCAAACACGATTTTAAATTATTAGCACCGGTATTTTTTATTATGATGCGTGGATTACTGCAGATTGGATTAATTCTGAAATATTTGCTTGCTGAACTGGGTGCAATTATTTCTTCAATCCCAACATCATTTGTAAAGTTTGGAGATCCGTAAGAAATAAGCTGATGCGACATATGAAAATTTCCCTTCTTCTCACCATTATCAGAATAATGCTCAATGCCATAATCAAAGTCGATGGTATCGCCGGGTGAGACAATTGGGGTTAATTCGAATTCATATTCATCGACTTTAGTGCCCGGGCACCAGCCAGCCCTATCGAATGGCCAGGTTCCGCCTTGCGGGTAAATGGGATTATTGCCGCAATCTTTCCAAACATTCCACCTGAATTGGTCCCACTCATTTATATAATACGTGTGGGTTTTGCTGTCCCATTCACAACAATTACGCGGTCCTGCGTGACCATGACCCGATATTCGTGCTTTTAACCGGTAGCCGTTGGCGGTGGTCATGAGAGGGATTTTTTTTGCCTTCAAAACCGAATCATCAGCAAGTTTCCAGTATTTATAACTTCCATAGGGATATATATTTTCGACATTTAAAACATCCCGTATGGGTTGCCCTTTAATGAAAAGGAATTTTAAATCGAGGAGTTCCTGGTTGTTTCCGGTTACTAATTCAAGCTTGCCTTTTAGCAAAGGTGTGTAATCAGTTACATCATAGGTCCATTGCCACCCGTATTCGCCTCCCATCCATAGTCTTTTGCCATAAGGGGTTACAAAGCTACCGAGGCTCATAATTTCAAAGGTGTCGGCCGTAGGAATTTTTATATAGGTGTCCCATATATAATCCCATTCCCCGCAAGGATATTTGTCGGCTTTGGTAGCCGAATCACATTTTAACCACTGCACCATAATAATCTTTGCCCACTGTTCGCCGGTATCTGGAAACCTGATGGTTTGTTTATATTGTGCAGTCCATCCCACAGGGCTTGGATCGTTAAAAGTTACTGCACGTACAATAAGTGTATCACCAATATTAAGCTGAGCCCTTGATGAAAGACTTAATCCTGTTATTATTAAAATCAGTGTTATAACTTTTTCTAATCTCATAATCTTTTTTATTTGATATGTAAGATCTTCGCTATTTTCGATATAAAATCAAGAGATGAAGTCTGCTAATTTCCCGGTTTTATCTGCCCTTATCCCCTTCGGTGTATCTTTTAGTGTACATGCTTCGTGATACAGGTCGTGCTCGAAGAAAAGGATATAATTGTTGCTCAAGGCTTCAGTAAAAAACCGTTCTTTATCATTGAGTGTCTCAAGTGGTCTGGTATCGTACGACATTATCCAGGGCATAGGAATATGAGCCACGGCCGGGAGGAGATCGGCCATAAAAACAACAGTTTTGTTTCCGTAGCGGATATGTGGAATTATCTGACCATCAGTATGTCCGTTGTATAGCCTGAATGTAATATTTGGAATATGCTCGTCTTCATGATCAATAAGTTTAAGCTGGCCACTTTCCTGAATCGGTAGAATGTTTTCTTTAAGAAATGAAGCCTTTTCCCTGCGGTTAGGATTGGTTGCCCACGCATATTGTTGTGTACTGGTCCAATATGTTGCATTAGGAAATGTTAACTCAGGCCGGGTATTGTTGTTGTTCCATTTTACCGATCCTCCACAGTGATCGAAATGCATGTGGGTTAAAATTACATCGGTAACATCATTCGCGTGAAAACCGTTTTTCATCAGCGATTCTTCAAGGCTATTATCTCCATTTAAATAATAATGTCGCAGCCACTTCTCATCTTGTTTATTCCCAATGCCATTATCGATTAAAACAACCCGGTTTTCATTTACTACCAGGAGACAGCGCATGGCCCAGTTACAAAGATTGTTTTCATCGGCCGGATATTGCTTGTGCCAAATCACCTTTGGAACAACGCCAAACATTGCACCTCCATCAAGTTTTAGGTTTCCGGTTTCTATCGGATATAATTTCATAATATCAATTCGTTTCAGTTGATGGGCAAAGGTAGTGGGTTAATAGAAAATATCATACGATTTTAGAAATTCGGATAATTTTAGAATCCGAGTTTGTTTCGTAATCTGAAAACTTTCTTTGCAAATTAAATTTTTTAATATAACTCGCGACATGTTATAAGCACAATTGTTTAATTGAACCAATAGTGTTAACTCTTGTTTACATTAGATAAAATTCTGAAGGATATGAAAAAGTCACTTTTATTAGTTGTTGCAATAGTTTTGGGTTTTGTTGCGGTTGCCCAAACAGGTTTTTACGATTTTGTTGTAAAGGATATCAATGGGAAGGATTTTGCCTTTACTCAGTTGAAAGGAAAAAAGGTAATGATAGTAAATACTGCATCGAAATGTGGATTTACCGGACAATACGAGGAGCTTGAAAAATTGTATAAAAAATTTGGTGGCGAACGATTTGTCATAATTGGTTTTCCGGCCAACAATTTCATGAATCAGGAACCTGGTACTAATAAAGAAATCAAGGAGTTTTGCAAGAAAAACTATGGTGTCTCTTTTCCAATGATGTCTAAAATTTCGGTAAAGGGCGAGGATATGCATCCGCTATATGAGTGGCTGACTTCAATGGAGAAGAATGGAGTTGAAGATTCGAAAGTAAAATGGAATTTTCAGAAATATCTTATCGGGCCTGACGGAAAGCTCCACAAAGTTATCGGTACAAAAACCAGCCCGATGGACAAGGAAATTATCGACTGGTTGAAGAGTTGATGCTGAAAATTTTAGTTTTCTGTACGCAGTCATCAGAGAAAGATTTATGTTGATGCATTTTATCTTTGGCTGTTGCATCACTTCTTTTTAAAATCTTTTAATCCAATGCCCGGGGCAAGATACCTGCGCCACCAGTAAGTTAAGGATGTGACCTCAAGAATCCTGCTAACGATCCTGATCTTGAAAAAATAGTGAATTCCGGAGTATAGAATATATAAGATCAGCAATGCGAAAAAGCTATCGACAAGGAATATTGCAAGTTTATTTCGAAGGAAATTAAGCCACTCGATATTGCGATATAACCAGATAGTAAAAGGAACATGAAACAGGATTATTCCGATTGTGAACATAAGATGCGATGCCTGAATAGCCCGGTGTGGACAAACATTTATACATCGCATACAACTTTCGCATTTATGGGTCCAAAATGGTTTTCCGTTAATTAATTTAATAGCACCAACCGGGCAATTTTCAACGCATATGTTACAATCGGTGCAACGATGAGTGAAAATAAATGTCTTGGCAAGAAAAAACCGACCGATAAAATAATATGCCACTGTGATTGGTAAAATCAAAATATCCATCGGTAAATCAATCAGGACACGGCCAAATATCCTCTTGCCGGCCAATACTTTCCGGGTAAATGAACGGGCTTTTTTTTCGCACCTTAAATCGATCGAAGATACCATTTTAGGACCTAATCCGGGATGAACCGATGTCCAGTTCGAGGGCATGTCCAGCGGTCGCGCCGATTGTATCCTGTATCCTTTCAGCCCTAAGATCAGCCAGGGTAAATAATGCGCTGTTCCCGAAATGCCTGGTGTGAATAAGTGGAAAAATTTTCCCCCGGCCCTGGTATTCATGGTAAAAACCGATACACCTTTTTTCCGTGGAAACCTGATTATGAACTTTAACATGGCAGGCGAAAGGTTAAAGCCATGTGTTGGATACAGAAAACCAAGCAGGGTCAGCGTATCGAATTCATCAGGATTGGGCTTAAAATTATGATCGATGGGATAAATTTTTGTTTCGAGCCCTGCCAGACCTGCTTCGGAAGCAATCCAATGCGAAGCCTTAAGGGCATTCCCGGTACCTGAATGATAAAAGATTATCAGCCTGTTCCAACTTCTTTTTTGATTATCCGGCAACATTCACCGAATATATGAAAATTCCGGTAATCAAAAATATGTTACTCAAGTTTCGCAGTTCCAAAAGTACTGTAATTGTTTGATTTCATAAAATCC
>CAYLZH010000228.1:0-8477 GCA_964388245.1 uncultured Bacteroidales bacterium | reverse complement strand
TTTTGATGGCAAGATACAAATTATTACAGACATAATCAACTTGACATGACACTAGGGAATTATTTTGAAAATTTCATTAATCAAAAGATAAAATCCGGACAATTCACCTCTGCAAGTGAAGTAGTTAGAGCAGCTTTAAGAATGTTCGAACATGAAGAAACTAAAAAGGACGAACTAATAAAAGAGCTTAAGAAAGGAGAGAATTCAGGATTCATTTCAGATTTCGACAGAAATAAATTTTTGAAAAATATTCACAAAGAACATATGACTGAATAATGAAATATAAAATCAGTCATTTAGTAAGTCAAGACTTAGAGAATATTTAGCTTTACACATTTGAGAATTGGTCAGCAGAACATGCTGACAGGTACTTCAACATAATAATGGATGAAATCGAATATATTTCGAGTAAACCTGACTCCGGCTATGATTACAGTCAAGTTAGAAAAGGATATTTACGATCAAGAATAAAATCACACTTCATTTTCTACAGAATTGACAAGAAAAATAAAATTGTTGAAATAATAAGAATATTGCATCAGAGAATGGATATAGAAAGTAGACTGACTGAATAATAACGTCAGTTGCCAACAACTATGTGTCCTGCCTGCATGTAAAGTTAATCCATCGGTATTAAAAGGAAAGCTGACGAAGAAATATTTATATCTGTCAATATAGACGTTAGAATAATTCGATTTTGTAGTATTGGAAATACACCATTGTATATTAATGCAATGTATGGTTGTGACGTATCTTTCAATGTTGACTATCCTTCTAATAGGATTTCCGGGTAGAGCGGATTGTTACCGCTCTTCCCGGAAATCCTAAATAGACATTTTTTTCTATTGGAATTGGAGCTGGTCTTAATATCCGTACAACTTTAGGTAGAACGAAAAGAAATAAAGCAAACTAACAGAAGACGATTAAGGATATTGTTGCTACGTAAAACAAAATAATTCATCTTACCAAATCTTATAAAAAATACTACTTTTGAGACTATAATCAGATTTCCTGAGCAAATTGATATCGAATAAGAAAATACTGCTGGCTGCTAATTGTAATGTAGAAACTGTAGTTATTAATGCTATTTCCATGGTGTGTAACCGTGTAGTCGAACTTGATTTTATTGAATCGACAGATATAAAAGGTATTAATGCCATTCGAAGGCATATTAGCTACATAAAGGTTGCAAGACGTGCATTGGCAATGAGAAATAATTATGAAGCAATTATTTTTTGGCAACAATTTATTGGCATCTATTATTCGCTTTTGTCGATATTCAGTTTCTCCAAAAAGTTTCCACCTGCAGTTATCCTTACGTTCATTTTCATTCGAAGGCATGGGACAAAAGGAAAGCTGCATAAAATGCTGTACAAGCTGGCTGTACAATCAAAATTTATCAGAAATTTAGTGTGCCATTCATCTTCGGAAAAACGATTTTACATTGCTGAATTTGGTGAACATTCAAAAGAAAAATTTAAGTTTATCCCTATCGGTGAAGGAACATTTATATTTGAAAAAGAACAGATTGAAAATCAGGATTTTTATATCTCAGGAGGAGCCAGCAACCGTGACTATGCTACATTGATTGAGGCATTCAGGCGCATTGATGATCGCTTGTTAATAGCTTGTCGTCCACAGGATGTGGAAGGCATTGATATTCCTGAGAATGTAGAAGTATGTTTTGACACCTACGGTGATGATTTTCTGGACTACCTGAGACAGTCAAAGGCACTGATATTATCCATCAAAGATCCCGATGTATCAGCCGGGCAGCTCGTGTTAATCAATGCTATGCGCGCAAAAAAAATGGCCATCGTAACAGCAGGTAATTGTCTTGACGATTACGCCGATAAAGAATTTACGATAAAGGTAAATGCGCATTCTCAGAAAGAAATCATCGATTCAATCCGCGATATAAATAATAATCCACAACAGAAAGAATTAATGGAACAAGCTGCACTTTCGAAATATAAAGAGTGCTACAGCCTTGAACAATATGGAGAGAATGTAGGACAGCTTGTAAAATCATTCCTAAAAACCTGATTATGAAACGAATCTTGCTGTTAACTGCTACAATAACCCCCCGTTCTGGTGAACCACTCCTTCAACTTACGGATCCCACAAACAGGATGCAGGATTACAAAAAGGCCTTTCTATTCTATCTTGACTTTTTAGGGGCAGGGATCGACAATATTCTTTTCGTAGAAAACTCAGAGGCTGATTTAAATTTTTTACAGGAGACCATTCCGGATCATCTTCATGCCAAAACAGAGTTAATCAGCTTTTACGGATTAGATTACCCAGTAGAACACGGTCGTGGATATGGCGAGTTCAGATTGATTGATTATGCCATGAAAAATGCCAACATCTTTAAAAACTGTAGTGAATCGGATACAATTATTAAAATAACCGGGAGATACAGATTACTTAATTTCGATAAGATTTTAAGGAAACTCCCATCAGGTTACGATCTATACTGTAATCACCGGAACTACCCTATCCGCTGGGCCGATATGTTTTTAATTTCGTGGAGCAAGAGTTTCTATTTTAGCTATTTCGATACCATTTATACAAATTTTAAAATGGATGAGACAGGTGAGGCACCCGAAGTTTCGCTTAGGAAATATTTATCCGGTATTCAGCAAGAAATAAAATTAGTTCCGCGCTATGTAAGCATTCCAAAGGTTGAAGCAGCCAAGGCCATGAACAATCAATCGTACCAGGGTTTTACCAATAAAGTTAAGTATTATTTACGCTCCTTTATAAATAAGGCTTTTCCCTGGTTATGGATATAATGGATTATAAAAAACAAAGCCTGTCGGTACCGACAGGCTTTGTGATTCTACTATACCTACTTTTTATTTTACCTCTTCGAAATCTACATCGGTAACTTCGTCGTCAGTTTTACCACCCTGGTCTTTTCCTTCTGGACCGGACTGAGGACCGGATTGACCATCTGCTTGTCCTGGTTGTCCCTGGGCTTGCTGCTGTGCATTATACATTTCCTGTGATGCAGCCTGGAAAACTTTATTTAATTCTTCCATGGCCTTATCGATAGCCGGAAGATCTTCCTTCTTATGTGCTTCTTTCAGATCATTAAGTGCCTTTTCAATCGGTCCCTTTTTATCGGCTGGCAACTTATCTCCAAATTCTTTTAATTGTTTTTCAGTATTAAAAATTGTGCTGTCAGCCTGATTGATTTTATCTATTTTTTCTCTGGCTGTTTTGTCGGCTTCTTCATTGGCTTTTGCTTCTTCTCGCATACGCTGGATTTCATCATCTGTCAGACCTGATGAAGCCTCGATGCGGATACTTTGCGATTTACCAGTTGCTTTATCTTTAGCTGAAACATTTAATATCCCGTTTGCATCGATATCGAAAGTAACCTCAATTTGAGGAACACCACGTGGCGACGGAGGAATTCCATCGAGATGGAAACGGCCAATCGTTTTGTTATCCTGCGCCATTGGACGTTCACCCTGCAGTACATGAATTTCAACTGACGGTTGATTATCGGCGGCCGTAGTAAAAGTTTCAGTCTTACGGGTTGGAATAGTTGTATTTGCCTCTATTAATTTTGTCATTACGCGGCCCATTGTCTCAATACCCAATGATAATGGTGTAACATCAAGCAACAATACATCTTTAACTTCGCCTGTTAAAACACCACCCTGAATAGCTGCACCAACTGCCACTACCTCATCAGGATTAACACCTTTCGATGGGGCCTTTCCAAAGAATTTCTGAACAATTTCCTGTATCGCCGGAATTCTTGTCGATCCACCAACCAGGATTACCTCGTTAATTTCATTTGCACTGATTCCTGCATCGGCTAATGCCAAACGGCAAGGCTCAATAGTAGCCTGAATCAGGCTATCGGCTAACTGTTCGAATTTAGCCCTGCTTAAAGATTTTACAAGGTGCTTTGGAATACCGTCGACCGGCATAATGTATGGCAGGTTAATTTCTGTATTTGTTGAACTTGATAGTTCGATTTTTGCTTTCTCAGCTGCTTCTTTCAAACGCTGCAATGCCATCGGATCTTTTCTCAGATCGATGTTTTCTTCCTGCATAAAATCATCAGCCAGCCAATCGATTATTACCTGATCGAAATCGTCGCCACCGAGGTGTGTATCACCATTGGTCGATTTTACTTCGAATACACCATCGCCTAATTCCAGGATCGAAATATCAAAAGTACCACCACCTAAATCGAAGACTGCAATTTTCATATCCTGATTTTTCTTATCAAGACCATAGGCCAGCGATGCAGCAGTAGGTTCATTAATAATCCTTTTAACTGTTAATCCGGCAATTTCACCGGCTTCTTTTGTTGCCTGACGCTGTGAGTCGTCGAAATATGCAGGAACAGTAATAACTGCATCAGAAACCTCAGTTCCAAGATAGTCTTCAGCAGTTTTTTTCATTTTCTGAAGAACCATTGCAGATATTTCCTGGGGTGAATAAAACCTGTCGTCGATTTTTACCCGGGGCGTATCGTTGTCGCCTCGTTCAACTATATAAGGCATACGCTTTACTTCTTTGGTAACTTCAGCAAAAGTTTCGCCCATAAACCTTTTAATCGATGACACTGTTTTAACCGGATTTGTAATAGCCTGTCGTTTTGCAGGATCACCAACCTTTCGTTCTCCCTTTTCAATAAATGCTACTACCGAAGGGGTTGTTCGTTTTCCTTCGCTATTAGGAATTACAACCGGCTCGTTTCCTTCCATTACAGAAACACAAGAGTTGGTTGTCCCTAAGTCGATTCCTATAATTTTGCCCATTTTTTATATTTGTTTAATTATTAATTCAAATTTGTTGCTCGGCAGTTTTCAATCATTATGCCATTACGAAAAAAACAGGCTTTCGTGAAATATTGACACAATATGTGATAATCCTTATTCTGAATGTCTGGCAGGATGACATAATTGCAGTAGATTATTCTGACATTTGTGAGTTCAGGAAATCTGAGACAAATTAGCGGAGAAGGGTAAAAACACCATGCTTTGTCAGAATTTTTTCTTCGTATGTTTTAGCCCTGACAATGTATGTATAACTATCAGGTGGTTGAGCATTCCCGTTGAAAACACCGTCCCAGCCATCAAGTTTTATATCAGTATAAAAAACCTCCTGGCCCCACCTGTTGAATATCCTGAATTCGATTAATTCTTTTATTCCCCATCCCCTGACATAAATAATATCATTGTTTCCATCTCCATTAGGAGTAAAAACATCAGGTACATCGATTGAAAATTTCCAGTCGACCCTTAAATCCACCGTATCTAAAACGGTAAAACATATTTTATCACCGGCATACGCATGCATTGTCAGATAAAATGTAGTTGAGTACAGCGGTATAAAACCCGGATCGGGACATGTTGGGCAAACTACAAGCTCGGGTGGTTCCCAGAAATATTCAACATTATAGGATTCATCAAACGGAATAACCAGTACATCACCAACAACCAGAAATGTATCATTCTGCTGGAATTGGGGTTGTGTCTGAACAAAAACAGGAATGGAAGCTTTATCCGAACAATGGTTCTTATCAGTAACCACAACAGTATATTCCATCGATCCGGGAGGAGAAACAACCGGATCTGGTATTGTATTATCGCTGATATATTCGTTGGGTAGCCAAAGGTATTCGACTCCTCCTTCAGCATATAATTGAACCTGATCTCCAAAACATATCTCAACATCTTCAGAAGGATTTATCTCAGGCAAGGGATAGATATAAACCATTTTCGACTCAGGGACCGAGCAATTGTAGGCGCTGTTATAAACCCAGAAAGTAACTTCATATTCACCATCGTATTCGTACCAATGAGTAGCATCCACAGCGGATGAAGAATAGCCATCGCCATAATCCCAATAAAAACCATCGCCGTTTAGAGGATGCCCGTAAAGATTTATTTTGCCAGGCAAACATGCTGCGCTATCGGTGTCGTAAACTCCCCTGCTAAAATCCGAAACAACATTATGTATATAAATTGTATCAGTAATTATATCATTACAAGATGAATCAGTATACCAGTAGTAAAGTGATGGTACCAAACTTCCTTCTGGTGCTACATTCAGATACTGATGTTCAGTAAATGTTGTGTTCCAAATAATTTCTCCGTCGCCAAAATCGATGATATATCCTCCAATATTCGACAAATTGCTAACCTGGAATTGGATTTCTTCGCCTTTGCAAATATCATGATCACTTATTGTTAATTCGGCAGTTGGATTTCCTATGTTTAAATGCAGAGTATCACTAACGCTACATCCTCCGCCATATACATTCAGAATTATGGTATGCAATCCACCTGTCACGAAATTTCTGTTCGGGCTATACATATAAGAAGGAGAACCATCAATTAGCCACGAAAAAAACACCTGAGGAATATTAGGTAAATCAGGTTTAAAGCTGGCCAATACAGGGATACATGACTCAGCATCGTAATCTGGAATGATTTCAATTACTGAATCGATTACCCAAATTGCACTATCAATAAGGATGCTATCAAGGCAGCCTCCATCATTAACAATAAGCTGAATATCAAAAACACCTGTATCCTGATAAAAATGCATGGGTGCGGCAATATTGGATGTATTGCCATCGCCAAAGTCCCAGGTATAAACAGGCGATGAATGATAGGTTGTACATAAATTCTCAATTTCAACAGGGTATCCCAAACAACTAAACGAATTCACAACCTCGAAATTTGCAACCGGATGCGATGCAGTTATAATCAAAGAACTGGATCCCGCACAACCAAACGAATCTACAGCCATTAGGTTTACATAATAATTGCCTGGATTATTGTATGTTATGGTATCGTTGTATTGTCCACCGTTTGCAAAAGTACCCTGGCCAAAACTCCATTGCCAGTTGATTATGGGATTAGGTGTGGGCGTGTTATTAATAAATGAAACGGATAAAGGTGCACAGCCCGACTGAGGTAGCGCTTCAATAACCGGATTAGGCTGATGGACATGGACAGTTTGTATGCAGGTATCAGGACACCCTTTAATATCATAGATAATCAATCGAACATTATGATCTCCTGGCGTTATAAACCTGTGGGAAACTACTCCAAATGACAAAGTATCGTAGGTGTAGACATAATCCGGAACATATGTAAAGGTATACCCATCGTCGAAATTCCAGACAAAATATCCTTTCCAGTAATAAAACTTAATTTTTGAGTAATCAAAGGATAAAGAGGGATCGAACGTAACAACTTCACCCGGACAGATGTGTGTTTTATTCATTGAAAATTCAGCATCCGGATTTCGTGGTTGGACCTCTATTTGGTGTTTATAGGAGCATCCAGTCGAGTCGTTAAAAGTATGAAAGGATACCATATAATTCTGGGAATTTGGAGGGAAAGAATGCGTAATTGGCATTGGGCCTGAATCAGGTGGTGACCCATCGGCAAAGTCCCAATAATAATAATCTACAAGGATAAATGAATCCTGAAGAACAGAGCTTATATCAAATACATAAGTATCAGGATTTAAACAATCATAGGTCCCTTCGCCAAGCCCCACAGGACCGAGTGAATAAAAAGGATCGGGCAACATGGCGGTTACTGATGGACACCCATTCTGTACAACAGCATATCCCAGATAATGCCATCCGGTATCGGTTAATGTATGCCAGATTGGGTCGCTACTATAATCATCAATTGTAATACCTACCTCATTATCAGATTCATAATCTACCACATAATGTCCATCGATATACTGAGCATCGTACGAATTATTATACATATAAATTATTTCTGATGAGCAGATTGTATCGCCTGACAAAGGCTGTAGATCGGGCACAGGCGTTTGAGGCTCGCCTGTCCATATAGTATCGGGTAATGCAAATACACAGCCCAGGTTAGTGGTTACATTACAAAACACATAATAGGTTCCGGTATCGGGATAGGTTATGGTATTAGGGTATTGACCTGTACCACTTGTTCCATTTCCAAAATCCCACGATCGGCCTGTAACAAAATCTATTGGGCAATAATAAACTGACTGATCTGCAAGATTAACATCAAGTGGAATGCACCCCGATTCATCGGATGCTATGATATTGGTATCAGGGAAACACCAGGTAAGTGTATCGTATTGTGTGTCGGTACAACCAAACGATGATGTTACTGAAAGCGAAACAGGATAAGAATGAAAATAGTCCCAAAAATCAATTCTATCATATTCATAAAGAACCGACGGATTTGTATTATAACTTTCTCCATAATCATGAAACATCCACAATGAAAAGAGATTTCCCGATGGATTATTAGACTGTGATGTGTTTATAAAATCGACCTGGAGTGGCAAGTCACAAAGGGGATCGGGATTATATGCAAAATTTGCAATTGTCCGGTCAATGAAAATAGTTTCGGTGTGTGTATCGGGACAATCCCCATTTTGTGATGCTGTTAAGATAACATTAACAGGCCCTCCCATCGGAAATATTATAC
>CAYLZH010000227.1:4747-8508 GCA_964388245.1 uncultured Bacteroidales bacterium | reverse complement strand
CCGATGGAAACCTGGTGCTCGTTCATATTTCCAACTACTGAATAGGTGTGTTCAACTTGTGGAATCCTACCAAGAAATTTACCGGTGTCCCATTCGTAGATGTCCATCATGGTGCCAGCCGGATAATCGGCAGCAGGCCAGAAATAAAGCTCACCATACAGAACATGAGAGTCGGCTGCATATGAGATAAAGGTAGAACCATCGGTTGAGGCTCCTTTTGTTACAAGAAAATTTGTACAAGCCATTGACGGAACGCTTGCCAATACGATAAGTCCAATAATTAAAGATAATGCTTTTTTGTTCATAATATCTGATTTACATAATTTTAAAATGAAAAGCAAAAATAGAAAAACATTGGAAACATAGAACCTGAAATTTGAAACTTGAACCTGGAAAGTTGGATAGGTTGCCAATTAGCAGTTACCAGACGGCAGAAGACAACATCAACCTCAGTAATACAAAAAATGGCAACAATATGACACTACTAAATTCCAATTTATGATTCGTACATCCAGTCTAAAATATTTCTGTAGCCATTTTCATCGATATCGAAAATCATTCCCATGGGTTTCATTTCGAGCCAATGGTTTATGATTTCAGATTTTTTATCGATGCCTATGCCGGCTTGTTGCAAGCGAACAGGGCTGTTGATTGATGTAAAAAATTCTTCCAATTTTAATATGAATTGATCAACACCTGACAGTCCAAATAATTCACGGCCTAAAAATTCAATACGACCGGGGATTTTATCAGCAAGAAACCTTAACCATGCAGGATAAACTACTGACAGTGTAGCTCCGTGGGGCATGTCATACAATAGGGATAAAGTATGACCAAGGGCATGGACAGTCCAGTCGCCGGTTTTGCGACCATTGAATGTTGTGCCGTTTAGAGCACAGGTTGAGGCCCATAGAATTTTAGCGCGAAGCTCGTAATTGGCTAAATCGTTGAGCAACATCGGAGCCGTTTCGATGGCTTCTTTTACAATTGCTATTACAAACCGATCGGCGAGTGTTGCACCTCCATCACCAAAAAAGTTTTCGAGGGCATGGGCAATAAGATCAGTAATTCCATAGGCCGTGTATTCCTTACTAACGGTAGCAGTAAACACGGGATCGAGGAACGAATGTTTTGGGAACATGAGGGGAATTCCAAAACCGATTTTTTCGTTTGCATCAGGATTTTGCACCACAGCAAACATGTTCATCTCGGTGCCGGTGGCCGCAAGTGTTAGTACCGAAATTAGCGGAAGCGCCTGACCAGACCGTTGTTTGCGTGTCATCACCTGCCAGCCATCCAGATTTTCAGGAATACAAACAGCAATTATTTTAGCCGAATCGATAACACTTCCCCCTCCGACAGCAATTACCATATCGACTTTATTTTCGATACCAAGCCGAACAGCTTTATTAACATCATTAATTCGTGGATTTGGCCTGATCCCTGAATATTCAAAAATTTCAATACCTGCTTCTTTAATTGGCTTAACAACCTGATCGTAAATACCATTCTCTATAATCGAGCCCTGACCATATACCAACAAGGCTCGCTTTCCATATTCACTTGCTGTGTGGCCAATACCGGAACACGCATCTTTGCCAAAATGAATTCGTACCGGATTATATGCTGTAAAATTCTCCATCGTTTATTTTGTTCTTTTAAGAGATTAAACAACAAAGAACAAAAAAATGATTGCAATCGAAAAAAGAAAAGGATTATTTTTCAGCTACTACTAACATCTCAAAATCTTCGGTGGTTAATTTATGATTGCGGCTAAAGTTGCCAATCTTTGCCCCGAAGATTCCAATTTTGGTAAATTGTAATGATTTTAAAAGCCAGGTTATTTCTGAAGGTACATAATATCTTTCGTTGCATACGAGTTCTTTTTTATCTCCCGCGTCATCAACAATATGTGTAATGTTATGATCGCGAAATGTCATCAGGTCAAAGGAATTATCAGTATATGTTGCTGCATCGCCTTCCGATTCAGCAGCAAGGAAATCTTTTACAGAATGAAACAAAGGAAACAATCCGTTCAATGTAGTAAAGATTAATTTTCCTTCAGATGTTAAAGCATTCGAGGCATTTTCCAGGATTTGAAAATTCATTTCATCAGTTTCCATAAGCGGGAAGCCACCTTCACAAAGCATAATTGCCAAATCAAAGTCATTTGCAAAATCAAGATGTCTGGCATCCTTCTTTATGAAATCAATATTCAGATTCTCCCTGCCCGCCTTTAACCTTGCCCTTTTTAGTTGGGATTCAGATAAATCGATTCCGGTAATATAGTATCCTCTTTTCGACAGTTCTATAGCATGCCTGCCTGTTCCGCAACCAATATCCAATATGCGGGTTGCTTTATTAAAGTTGATTTCCTTCTCGATAAAATCGCATTCTCCGATTGTGCCTTTGGTAAAGCTTTCCCTATCGTATTTCTCAGCATAATTTTCGAAAAGCTCTTCGTACCATTGTTTCATATTGTTTCTTTTTGTTTAATGTGAATAGTTCATCCAATTAATATTCTCTCTTTTCTTCCGCTTTATACTTCGGATTAATAGAACAATTCCTACGAACAAAAAAGGCACGGCTAATATGCCCCAAATAAATGCAGAGTCAGTATAAACTAACTGAGATTCTGCATCATAATATCGACCAAGTTCGTTAAAATCCCATTTTAAATATCTTTTGTAGAAAGCCCAAAACAACAAAATACCAAGGATAATAAAAAAGAAAGAAGCAACGAATATCGAGAATCTCTTAATCCTGACCATAGGCCTGTTTATTCTAACCCAAAGATAAATGCAAATTTTCAATCCGAGGTGTAATTAATGATCAATTCTTTCCTCAACTACTTTACAGAATTCGCCGGTAAGCCAAATGCTTTAAGTGAAACTATTTGTTATAGGTAACTGACTTTATATTTAATTTGAATAAAGTCGTTTGGATAGGATGTGGCCTGAGCCTCTTCTAAAGCAATATGTTTGCTGATTTCACCTATCAAAGGAATTCCATCACCTAACAGGATTGGCGCTTGCGTGATTGTCATTTCATTTATGAGGCCAAGGTTGAGAAACGATGTAATTGTCATGCCTCCATCGATGTAAGCATGCTGAAAACCTTCACTTACAAGACGGGACATTAATGCCGGGATCTCACCTGAATACATCGCAACCTTAGCTCTCAAATTCTCTGGAGTAACTTTTACCGATTTGCTAAGAACAACTATGCGAGTGTCTCCATAAGGCCAGTGTTCCGGTTTCAGATTAAACCCGGAAATTTTCTCCATACACTTTCGCCCCATAATCATACAATCAATGGAATTCATAAAATTCTTAAAGCCCATGTCCGATTGCTCGCCCATGTCAGCATCTGGTTTCCCTGCTTTCTCAAGCCAATCAACACCTCCATCTTTTGTTGCAATGTAACCATCGGCACTTGTCGCAATGAAAACTGAACATTTCATATATTTACTTTTTTATATTCTGAACGCTTATCTACCGAATACCTGCGCCATATTGTTTATCCGCTATTTTCCTAAAACAAAGCGCAAGAATTCCTGGGTAGCATGACCTTGTAATGTGTTAGATTATGCACCCAACAATGGAAGGTGTTTTCTATGATGGTAAGTAAGCGATAAGAAAACACAATGCTTCAATTCATTAATTGGCAGCTCTTCATCAACCTGGAATACAATAGCCCTGTTTCCTTCAAAATTTAATTTGTCGGAATAAAGTGCTTTGAAAGTATCAATTAGCTTTGTT
>CAYLZH010000227.1:1126-4737 GCA_964388245.1 uncultured Bacteroidales bacterium | reverse complement strand
TCTTTCCAGTCCATTCTGATTGTACTTCCGCTCTTTGTGATATAACCTGGCTCACCCCATCTTAGCGCCTCTTCCTGTATGCTAACGCCTTCTGATTCTGATGCTGTATCCAGAACCACTTGTCGCAGGAACATTAATTTGTGACGGATATTTTCCGGGTAATTTTTAAATTTTTCTGCCACCTGAGGATTTTCAATTTCATTCATATTTACCGATTTTCATTGTACATCTAATGCCTCACATCATCAGCAATAAACAACTTCCAACACAATTTGGTTTATCCATTATTTGGTGAGATAATTTTACAAAATCCACAACTCTTTGTCAGTCCATTTGCTGATATGGTCTATAGCCATAATACTTGGGTCGATCATCAAGGCGAACATGTAACCAATCGACACCACCTCCTGCTGTACTCAACCAGACAGGATTTGTATTATTGACACGCCGTGTCATGGCCTCACCAACTGCTTGCCATAATTTATGCTGCTGTGTTTCCGGGGCTTTTCTTACAAATGCTGCCAGATGTCCATAGGCCGACATACTCGTCTTTCCTGATGGCACAACCAAAATCGCATCTCTTCCAAGATTAGGAAAGATCAAAACATCTTGCTCAGGCGATTCAATAAAATGTTCAGAGAATGGTTCCGGATCGGGACGGCACTCCAGCCATGGACTATCCAACACAACAAATTCAAATGCTTGTGAAATTGTAGCTGTGGTAACTAGTGGTGTTTCCCACCGAAAGGCCAAAAAAGGAACATTTGCTAATATTTTGTTGAACTTTGAGCGAAACATTACATCGTTTTGCCAAGCATGAATAATATCTGAAAATGATGCAGACTTTGTACCGAGATCTACAAAATAGCGATATCCACGGATGTCATTTAATTCTTCAGTTGTAAATGTCCACATATTTTTTCTTTATAATTATCTAATGGATTGGGTTTGGTGAAATCTAACCTTGATACATTGAAATTTTACAATTAACTACGCTTTGCGTATTTCTCACGCAGGGCTGTCATTTTTCTCTCGAATAAAGTATAGACTAAAAACGAAAGCACGACGCAGAATAGCCAATACAATAAATATTGATAATACCACTTCCATTGACCAATCCATTGTTCGATTAAACGAATAACTACAGAATAATGCAAAAGGTACATCGAATAGGAAATTATACTGATCCCGGCAATGATACTGCGCAACTTCGACCGTTTGGATGATTGCGTACGGTAAACAGCAAATGGTAAAAGAAATGACGAACTAATACTTGTCAATGTAAAGTGATTAGCCGACAATAAAGGAGAAAGACCATCGGTAAGAACCTGATTCATTCGTAATAATGAAATGGTCAGCCCAATCAGGCCGATGCCAAATAAAATATAGCGTAACCTATACATAACAGAGGGCCATATTTTCATTAGTACCATTATAATTGCTCCATAAGCTATTGCATCGAGTCGCAGGGTTACAATTTTCCTAAGATGCATATCCCAGTTGGTAAATCCCCAGTTTGATGCTGCCATTATTCGTAGAATTACAAAAAGAGCAATGTAAAAAAGAGATGCAAAAAGGAATATTCTGCGCGATTGTCGAAAGGCTCTTGCAAACATGAACAAAATTAAAGGGAATGAAAAATAAAACCATTCCTCAATGGTTAGCGACCAGGATTCGGGCATAAGATTGGCCATTGGCCAGAACAGGTTTTGGCCGAAAAAGAAATAGGTCCAATTATGAATTAATATAGAAGGCTCGCTAAACACCAGGAATAATACATTCACCACCAAAAACAAGTAGTAGTTTGGCATGGTTCGAAACCAGCGTCGTATCCAGAATCCCTTGATCCTGCTAAAAAAGGACGAGTCCGTATCAGTGTCAATAAATAAATTCAGGAGAATATTACCAATAAGGTAACCACTTAACACAAAGAACAGTTCAACCCCTAAGAATCCTGTCCAATAATATATAAGCTTGTCGTATGGAATTTCCGGAAGCAGAATCATGCTATGACAAAACAGAACAAGCAATATGGCTATAGCACGAAACACATCGAGGCCATAACTTCGTTTTACTGAATCAGCTTCATTGAAACTAAAATGGCGACTGATAAAGGATTTCATTCTATTTCTGATTAAGGTGCGAACTTATGATAAATCCGGCATTTTCCACTTATCAGAAAAGAAAATTCCTTTTAGTTTGGCAAACAAGTCTGAGTAAGCGATGGGAGACTTTTTAATACCTTTAATTCCGAGTCAACATCGCCTGTGCCCTTGCTTTTTCTTGTTCCGACATGTTCGAGCTGTGCTTCAAGAGGAATTTTGGTGTAAAGAAAATATAATATGCTCTTATATTTCGTTTTGACCCGGCTTTTATCAAAGTACCAATAATATCAGGGTTGGAATTCATTGCTGCTGCAGTATGCAAAGGAATCCAGCCGTACTTATCTCTTGCATTTACATCTGCACCTGCTCGCAATAATTCAGTAATAATGTCGGTATTGGTATTCACGGCTGCCGCCCAATGTAATGGTGTATCGCCTGAACTGTCTTTTGCTTCAACTTGAGCTCCTGCCTGTAACAAGGCGTTTAGAACATCAGGCTGGCTATTATACCGGGCTGCAGAATGTAAGGGAGTCCAACCTGTTTTGTCGCATACATTCACATCGACTCCCGCCTGAATATAAGTACTAAGCTGTTGTACACTGAGACTTTGCCACCAATATTTTCTTACCTGTTTGTTTTCATGATTTTGTATTGACACCCACACTTGCTTTAATTTCTGATACTGTGATTTATCCTGAGCTATTATTAAAGGTTGATAAAGCACAAAGAGCATAATGACTATTCCCATCAATAATAACACTTTTGTGCGTTGATCCCTAATCAATGGATATCTTATGTCAAGTTTCTTATTTTTACTCATGATTGTGATGTTTTTTTTTGACGACTTCGGTTTTGGACTTCCCAGAATTAACTTCATTTTAACTGCATGCACCTGATCATTTACACAACTAATGCCGGATTAACTTAATCTAATTACATCTATTGCAACACAAAGTCCGGTTTATACATTTGTTAAACAACTATGGTTTGATTGCCTCTAAATATAATGCATCCATAGGTATTTCATCAACTGGTTCAATTTTACACCTATCTACAACAAATCCTGCCTCAGCAGCCCATAATTCGATCTCATTTTGTGTGTACCTAAGCGCAATTAGGTCTGATTCATTACCGTAATCAATAGCACCTTTACCCTCCCAGGCAGCTAATACAAACTGGCCCTGCTTAGACAGGATTCTGTACCACTCCATAAATGCCAATATTACTTTCTTCGGATCAAGATGATGTATAGCAAAATAGCTTATTACAGCTGCCGAGGAACCTGATGGAATCATGTTTAAATCAAGCATATCTCCAACGAAAGTATTTGCCTTTGATCCAAGTCTTTTGGTTGCTATCTCAATCATTCCCGGAGACAAGTCGACTCCAATGAGAGAACGTTTTAAGTCATAAATATTATGATACAATTCCAACATATGACCTGATCCACATGAGGTATCAACAATGGTTCCGGGTATTTCTGAAATGCGAACAGCCAACCTTGAT
>CAYLZH010000227.1:0-1116 GCA_964388245.1 uncultured Bacteroidales bacterium | reverse complement strand
GTCGGCGGTATTTTCATATAGATTTCTGACTTCTCTTTCTGTCGATATTTTCATATTTAAATTTTGGCTAACATATTATCTTCCTGCTATTGCAATATCACATACACAATTAGTAATATCAAAAAGCAGGGCTCAATATTAATTTCGTTTCCAAGGTAGGAAACAATGTAACTTATAACATGTTTATTTCAAAATTTAGAGCCTATCACCAGGTATTGACAACTATGGTCGTTGTATAACTCTCAGCTACTTCCCTTCCAGTTTTGCGATTCTATTTTTCAACTCAATGTTCTCTCTCTGAAGATTTTTAATCATCATCTGTTGTTCCTGCATCCCTTTTACCAATGGCACCACAAATTCAGCATAGCGTAAACCATACATGTCATTCTCATTTATTGGAGCATCAACTCCGCTAAAATCATAACCAAGCGATTGAGCTACTTCTTCTACATCCTGGGCAATAAATCCGGTTTGAACCGTGGTTTCTTTTAATCGGATTCCTTCACGCGCAAATTCATTGTTTAGTAATGAATCCGGAATCTGAAGGAAATTATTTAAAGTACTAATGTCAAGATTGTATGTAACTGGCGTGAGTTTCAGAATAAACTCAAGCCCTGGTACATTTTCCTGAATCTTTGTTTTAACGCGACGATCTGACAAATTCGACCAACTGGCATAGCCACCTATACTATTGATATTTGACGGGCCAATTCGAACCTGGTAGTTCCCGGTAATTACAGAAAGATGTCCGAGTGCGGTTGCATAATAATTGTTACAGTTTACACCAGAGTTATACCCGATAGCAGTGTTGTAACTACCGTAAGTATTGTTTTGCATAGGCCGCACCAATAGCTGTATTCCATATACCTGTTGTATTGGTATAAATTGCATAAGCTCCAATAGCAGTGTTGGCGTTACCGGTAGTGTTGTCCTCAAGCGATCTATAACCAAATGCTGAGTTAATATCACCGGTTGTATTTGTTGTAAGCGATGACGAACCACAAGCAGTATTTTCTTCTCCATTTGTATTCGATTTTAATGCTTCAAATCCATGGCTTGTATTATTACTCAAGTTTCGCAGTTCCAAAAGTACTGTAATTGTTTGATTTCATAAAA
>CAYLZH010000226.1:3952-8511 GCA_964388245.1 uncultured Bacteroidales bacterium | reverse complement strand
GTTAAAAAAGTTAACTTGCTTAAAATGCCGCAAGATTTCGAGTTCAGATCTACCTGGGTTATTCAAAATTGTCTTTTGTTTGTAAATAACTGTCGATAAAAATAGGGAAAAACAAGATTCTTTATTATATTTTGTAAAATTTCATATTACTATTGGATTCTAATAAGTTTTTATTAAATTTGGTAATTCAACTAATAAGTTAAGAACATGCAAACTAAAAGACTTAATTTATTTAATGAAATACTTGCAAATGCAAAGTATTTAAAAAAAGAAGTACTACAGAAAATCTTACTTAAGGAAGAATTTACTGTACCTGCCATCACTTCATATGGAATGAACAGTTTTCACATGAGTATTCCTGATGCCTATGACTATTAAGGAATATTCACGGTAGTAAATTTCATTTGAATTGAAAAAACAATGGTTAATGAAATTAGCCAAAAAGCCTCGCGTAAAAACAGCGAGGCTTTTAAATATATCCAATAATTATTTAATCAGAATCTACATTCCGTATTTGGCAATTATTTCCTGTTTACTTAGTCCAAGAATTCCGTATTTCTCGCCTACTTTCTTAAAAGCAGCCAGTGCCCTGTCTAAATGATGAATTTCGTGTCCTGCCGAAATCTGGGTGCGAATACGAGCTTGTCCATTCGGAACAACCGGGAAGAAGAATCCAATTGCATAAATGCCTTCTTCGTATAGGTCGCGAGAGAAGTCTTGTGAAAGCTTTGCATTGAACAACATAACCGGAACAATCGGCGTATCGCCATCCTTCAATACAAAACCAAGTTCTTCTAAACCTTTGCGCCAATAGGCAGTATTTGTCTCAAGCTTGTCGCGGCGTTCGGTGTTGTTCATAATCAAATCAAACACTTTCAATACACCCGATACAACAACAGGAGCAATAGTATTTGAGAACAAGTAAGGACGGGCTTTCTGACGGCACATCTCAACTAATTCTTTACGACCAGAAACACAACCACCCGATGCACCGCCCAAACCTTTACCAAAGGTTGTGGTGATGATATCAATTTTACCCATAACGCCACACTTTTCGTGTGTTCCACGTCCGGTTTTACCTATAAATCCTGATGAATGAGACTCATCGACAAATAACATGGCATCGTACTTTTCACACAATTCAACCATTTCGTCCAATTTGGCAGTGTCGCCGTCCATGGAGAATACACCATCGGTAATCACAACTTTCTGCCGCTTATCAGAATGAAGTATTAATTTATTTTCGAGGTGCTTCATGTTGGAGTGCTTGAAGGTATCGTGCATAGCACCTGCCAAACGAATACCATCAATAATTGAAGCATGAACCAAACGGTCAGAGATCATTACATCTTCTTCGTTTAGGATAGCTTCGAATACACCGGCATTCGCATCCATACATGATGGGAACAAAATAGTATCTTCTGTTCCAAGGAATTCAGTTACTACATTTTCCAATTCGCGATGAATGTCTTGTGTCCCACAGATAAAACGTACCGATGACATACCGTATCCACGTGAGTCTAATCCTTCGTGGGCAGCCTGTACCACATCCGGGTGACTCGACAAACCAAGATAGTTATTGGCACACATGTTTATAACCTTCTTCAGGTCTGATCCGGTTGGGAATTCTACCTCAATATCGGCCTGTTGTGTAGAGTGGATAAAACGTTCCTGCTTGAAAATACCAGCATCTTTTATGCCCTGAAGTTGTTGCTGGTATTGTTCACGTACTTTATTGCTATAAGCCATAATACTTAGTTTAGTTATTGTGAAACTCCAAAATTCAATCTCCAAAAAACAAATAAATACTAATAATCAATTACAAAATACCAAACAGTATTAGAATTGATATTATGATTTAGCTATCATTTCTTTTTTGGAGATTGCTATTTGGAGTTGTTAATCGTTCTATTTACTGATGAATTCTTCTACCAATGATGTAATCTTGTTCACTGAGTCGAATGCCTCTGGCGAAGCCTTTTCGTCAGGAATTGAAATTTTGTATTTCATTTCCAGGAAACGCTTCAATGAAACCATTGAGAAAGAATCAACAATACCACCCGAGATAAGTGGAGTATCATACGTCAACTCATCTTCTTCATCTTCTAAGTATTCTTCAATAACATACTCTAATACAACATCTTTAATTTCTTCCATGTCTTTATGTTTTTAGTTTAATGTTTAATAAATCTATTTCGTTTTTCTTTCGCCCTTACAGGGCTGAGTTATGTTTTCTTGTTTACCCGGGGTTTCACCCCGGGCTATTATATTTCGCCCCATTGGGGCGAAAACTGCATCCTGAGGACTGCCCTCCTACGCTAAAGCTTCGAAGGATAAACCTTTTGGACTAATCGTCTTCCAAGGTAGAAGTATCACCAATTTCGAGGCCCCATTCTTTTGCATGAAGCATGCGGCGCATGATTTTACCACTACGGGTTTTGGGCAACGAATCTACATATTCAATCTCCTGTGGCATTGCCAATGGTGATAGTTTTTTGCGAATAAAATTCATTATCTTCAATTCCAGTTCTTCACTTGCATCGAAACCTGGTTTAAGTGTAACAAAGGCTTTAACAACCTCCATGTTTACCTCGTCGGGTTTGGCAACAACAGCCGATTCGGCAACAGCCTCATGTTCCAGTAATGCTGATTCAACTTCGAATGGGCTCACCAGGTGACCCCCTGTGTTGATAACATCATCGTCGCGGCCCACGAACCACCAGTAGCCATCGGCATCGATAGTAGAACGGTCGCCCGAAAGGTACCAACCATTCTTAAATTTTTTGTTAAACGTTTCTTCGTTTCGCCAGTACATGCGCATCTGGGCCGGCCATCCTGGTCGGAAGGCTATCAATCCCGGCTTGTTAGGTTCTTTAATTTCTTCAAATGTATCAGGATCAAGAATTCCTGCAGTAATTCCAGGGAATGGTTTACCCATCGATCCGGGTTTCACTTTCATTCCCGGATAATTACAAATCATCATTGAGCCGGTTTCGGTTTGCCAAAATGTGTCGTAGAATGGTAGCCCAAATACTTTTTCAGACCATATAACTGCTTCTGCATTCAATGGTTCTCCTACACTTGCCAGATGGCGCAGTGATGAAAGATCGTATTTCCTGACTGCCTCTTCGCCTGCTTTCATAAGAGAGCGGATGGCTGTTGGCGCACTATACCACATACTCACCTTATTCTTTTCGATAAAAGCATACCATGACTCAGGATTGAAGCCTGTATCCAATACACATTGAGTGGCTCCATTACTCCATGCGCCAATAATACCGTATGATGTCCCGGTTACCCATCCCGGATCGGCAGTACACCAGTAGATATCATCATCATGAATATCGAGCACCCACTTGGCGGTGAGGTATTGCGAGATCAATGAATAATGAACATGTTTAACACCTTTTGGCTGGCCTGTTGTTCCCGATGTGTAGTGCAACACCGAGGGGCTTTCAGCCTTGGTTGGGTGGATTTCGAGGTACTCAACCGGATCAGATCCATCCATGTCGAAAGCAATCTCGCGCTCTTTCAAGGATTTTTTTCCGTCGTGGTCTACTATAATGATATGCTTAAGGTAAGGCGATTTCTCTAATAATTTGCGCACCTTCGAAACGTGTTTTCTTTGCGTAATTATGGCTGTGGTTTCAGCATTGTCTAACCTAACGTGAAGTGACTCATCACCAAAGGCCGAGAAAAGAGGCTGTGCAATGGCTCCAATTTTCAACACTCCCAGAAAGCCAATATAAAGTTCTGGTATTTTATCCATAAACAGGCACACACGGTCTTCAGCCTTTATACCCAGATTTCGAAGATAGTTTCCTACTACATTACTTCGAATCCTTACATCGTTAAAGGTATAGCGTTTCTCAACACCTCCAAGACCTTCCCAAATTAAAGCCAGTTTATCGGCATTTCCCATTTCACAAATACGGTCGGAACAGGCATAACCGATGTTGATTACATCCCCCTCCTTGTAACCCAATTCTTTTTCTGCAATCGACCAATCAAAGTCTTTTACCTTTTCGTCGTACGATTCAATGTTTGACATTTCAAAATATTTATAGATTATACTTTCGGTTTAAATATGTTCCAATATTATTATGGCATTGGCAATATCTTTTAAATGAGTTAGTGAAACATGCACCTTTGAGATATTGCGTTTTTTTAACTCCTCCAAAACTACCCCACTACTTTCGATATATGGTTTCCCTAAATCATCATTTCTGATTTCAATTTCGGTATACTTCATTCCGTTTCGCCAACCTGTGCCGAGAGCTTTAAAAAAGGCTTCCTTGGCAGAAAATCTGGCTGCAAAATGCTGGTATGGAAACTTTTTCGATTCGCAATAGGCTATTTCATACGGGGTAAACAAGCCGGATTTTAATCCCTTTTGTTGCGAAAGTTTTTGTTCAATTCGCTTTACTTCGATTATATCTGTACCAATGCCTGTTATCAAAAGCCTTGATTTAAAGATTAAAAAATAGCCCGGTAAAAATAGAAGAAAATTTTAGCGGGAAAAATGACAAAACCTATTTCTACAGCATGTTTTATAAGGA
>CAYLZH010000226.1:0-3942 GCA_964388245.1 uncultured Bacteroidales bacterium | reverse complement strand
ATTTATATCAAGCCTGCATTATTCATAAAAAATGATTTACTGTTATAGTTATATCGTATTCATTATTTTGTGTCATTTTCAACCCAAATCATTTTTTCACAAGTGCGTTTATTTCGAAGCATCTGCTTTGTTACAAAACCCTTGAAATAGACAACTATATCAGCGGGTTTTGATGCCTCGCATTTGTATTAAACTTAACGCATGAATTATGCAGGCAAGAAAAAAACAAAGCTATTGTCTTTTCATCAATTCTTTTGTCGACAATAATCCACATGCGGCAAAAATGTCTTCACCTCTCGATTTTCGGATAGTTGTTGTAAGGCCTTTGGCCTCGAGGGCCGACTTAAATAATTCGATTTTACCTTCCGGTGTACCCATTAAAGTTGAACCGGGAATTGGATGAAAACGGATCAGGTTAATACGGCACCGGATACCTGCAAGCAGACGGCTAAGTTCTTTAACGTGGGTCTGGGTATCGTTAAAATCCTTAAACATAATATACTCGAACGACAACCGGCGCTGCCTGCCAAAATCCCATGATCGAATTTCTTCAATTATTTCCCTAATGGGAAATCTGGTTTCAACAGGCATCAGGTTTTTACGTTCATTGTCGAATGGGGTATGCAGGCTTATTGCAAGATGACACTCACTATTCAATAGAAATTTTTTCATTGAAGGAATAATTCCAATGGAGGAGACTGTAATCCTTCGCGGGCTCATTGCCAGGCCCCAATCAGATGTAAGAATCTCAAGACTTTTCAGGACTTCGTACAGGTTATCGAAAGGTTCTCCCATTCCCATGTAAACCAGGTTGGTAAGTTTTTCTCTTTCCGGCAGGCTGAAAACCTGGTTGAGAATTTCACCAGCCGTTAAATTCGACTGAAATCCCTGTTTACCAGTCATACAAAACCGGCATCCCATTCTGCATCCAACCTGTGATGAGATACATAGAGTTGCCCTGTCTGGTTCGGGTATATATGCTGCTTCGATAAATTTATTGTTATCAGCATGGAAAAGATATTTTTTTGTTCCATCAACTGAAACCTGAACACTATCAGGGTTTATTTTCCCTAACACATAGGATTGTTTAAGCAACTCTCTTGTCTTTTTCGACAGGTTGGTCATTTCATCGATGCTATTAATGTGCTTTTGATAGAGCCATTGGGCCATCTGCTTTGCAACGTATCCCTGTAAACCGAGTTCTTTAGACAACTGAGTTAATTCACTTAGATTTTTTCCTATTAATGAGGGCTTTCCCATACTTTATTTTAGTCAAAACAAAATGATACTTGTAAACGAAAGTCTAGAAAAGGTCGGTTATGAATCTTCTAAAAGGCTAATTACATTCGATTTATCTTCCTCAAGTTGTTGCTTTAATTCATCGATGCTATTGAATTTTTTTTCATCCCGAATTCTCTTTCTGAAAATTACTAAAACCTTCTTTTCATAAATATCGCTATCGAAATCAAAAATATGAACTTCGATACTTTTTACTTTTATTGCTTCGTCGATAGTAGGCCGAATACCGATGTTAAGCATGCCTTTAAATTGTCTTCCTTCGTATTCGACTTCAACGGCGTAAACTCCAATTCCAGGTCTAAGTTTATGTCCATCGGTCAGTTCAATATTGGCAGTTGGAAAGCCAATTGATCTTCCAATTTTGTTTCCACTTACAACGCGCCCGAGAATAAAATACTCGTAGCCTAAAAACCTTTTAGCCTTAGGCATATTCCCCGACTCGATGATTCCACGGATCAAGGTTGAGCTAATAATTTCATTATTGATTGAAAGAGCACTAAGTTTTTCAACTTTAAAGTTATGCTTGTCTGCACATCCGTTAAGGTCTTCTAATGATCCTTTCCTGTCCCTGCCAAAGTGATGATCAAATCCAGCTATCAGATGTTTAATCCCAACCTTTTTTACAAGGATTTCTTCGATGAACTGACAGGCCGTTTTTTGTGAAAATTCAGATGTAAATGGCAATATTAAAGTATGTTCAACACCTGCTTTTTCTAACAAAATTAGCTTTTCTTCAATCGTATTTAAATACCTGAGGCTTTCATTATCATTGTTTAGTACAAGTCTGGGATGTGGCCAAAACGTAATAACAACCGATTCACCTTTCTGAGTTTTTGCAACCTCAGCTAAACGCGAAAGGATTTTTATGTGTCCTAAATGAACACCATCGAACATTCCCATGGTAACTACCGGATGCTTTGCAGAGAAATTCTCAATGTTGTTGTAAACTTTCACTTAATAAAGAATTTGTTGCAAAAGTAGAAAAATAGACAAAGGCTGAACAAAATTAATCTATAGGTATTAATAGCCTATCGGTTTTTGGAATATCATTATTTAAATTATGAAGTTTATGATTAAATTGCGTGCCCTTGGTCCCGGATTAGTTTGGGCTGCTGCTGCCATTGGTGTTTCTCATTTGGTTCAGAGTACCAGGGCCAAACCTGTCCCTGTTGAAGCACGCCCCAAATCCTGGTTGGTTATATTGTCGTAAGTAGGATTATTTGTTTTAACAACATTCATTATTTATTATTTGGTTTGGAGATTTATTGTCCATTAGCAACCTATCGAACAATCATATTTTCCGGCATCTGAACAGCAACAACTTCTCCGGTGGCTACTATTTCATCACCGGCAAAAACTTTTTCCTTTACTACAACTTTTCTGCCTTTAACTTCAACTATTTCTCCACGGATTTCTAATTCAACTCCAATTGGAGTTGGTTTAAGATATTTTACACTCAACGAAGCTGTTACAAAACGAAATGGGGGCATGGTATCCATTTCCCGGCTTTCGGCCCGGTAGGTGGCAGCCGCTGCGCTTCCTGTTCCATGACAATCGATTATTGAAGCTACAAATCCACCATAAACATAGCCAGGAATTGCTGTGTGATATTCACGAGGAGTAATCCGTGCTACTGTTTCTTCACCATCCCAATAGCTTTTTAACTGAAGTCCGTGTTTATTTAAACTGCCACAGCCATAGCAATGGCTTACATCGTGTGGATAATAATCCTGAAATGCTTTTTCTTTCATATTCGATTAATTTCAAAATGCAAAAATATATATTCTCAATTGTCCTTCTTTAACAATTCGAAGGAGCTTATTAAAAGTTTTGAACCCAAAATACTACGATAAAGAATCGAAGAAAGCAATGAAAAGCGAATTAAAGCAAAATACAGAATAAATGCCTGTTGATTTTGAACATTGAACAAAATTCGTTGTTTCATCGTGATAAAAATATTAGCAATGAATGCATTTAAAGCAAATATAATTAATTCTGTTTCACTTGTTTTATTGGGTCTGTATGGATATTTGGGATCTGACACTCCTTCGTTCACTGCCCTGATTCCAGTTGTCGCAGGTGTAGTTCTTTTTATACTTGGATTGGGAATAAAAAAGGAGAATAAGGTCATCTCTCATGTTGCGGTTGTTTTCACATTGTTATTGCTCATCTCGTTGTTTAAGCCGCTATCAGCAGCAATTGGAAGAAATGATTTTGGTGCAATCTTAAGAGTATCTGTTATGTTACTTACTTCTGCTTTTGCGATGTTCTACTTTGTAAAAAGTTTTTGGGAGGCCCGGAAAAAGTCGGAATGATAAAAGGTTAAATAATTTCTTGTTATATGTCTAACAATCCTTTTGTACCGTCTTATTATTTTTCGATCCGGGTGGATTTAGGATTTTCCCAGTCCTGAATTTCATTAAAAATAACTTGTCCGTTACAGCAAACATGGGCTATATGAAAGGTAGTGCTATAAGGATCGAATGGAGTCCATTTGTTGACATACCATATTTCTCCATCCTTGCCAACAATGGTCTTTGATAAACAATCAACACTCAGGCCTTGTTCCTGTCCCCGGTTAATGTAATATCTTTTTTCATCATTTCTGATGTAAAGACCTATATCAAAATTTCCATGGTCTAC
>CAYLZH010000225.1:7803-8566 GCA_964388245.1 uncultured Bacteroidales bacterium | reverse complement strand
TCAACACAGGGCGAGCCTCCAGGTGATTTACCCGGTGGTACCCCAATTCCTGTTGAATATTCAAATTACACTGGTGAAGACGTACCTCCTACTAATACGACAACCTCCGGGGAAATACCTTGTGGTGCTTCGAATTTGACACAGTTAGTTTGTGGCCCGATTCTTAAAGCTATTGGTTGTGTCACAGCAATCCTTGGATGTTATGCAGTTTGGGTAGCTGCAGGTACGATCATACCCGGGCTTGGAACTGTTGTTGGATTAGCACTTGGTACGATAGCATGCGGTGTAAGTTTAGCTAAATGTATTGGTGATGTCACAGGCTTGAATGTTAAGCCTCACCCGGGCCTCAATCTTGTCGGATGCATCAAAGATTTAGGCGGCGCAGCAGAGTGTGCCGCGGAAGCAATCTGTAATTGGGTGCTAAAATCCTGTGATCCGAACGATATAATAGGGCCGCCCGGATATGGAGAGTCCAAGTTTGTGGCCCAAAATGAATTGCTTCCTTATACTATTCGATTTGAAAATGATTCGGCGTTTGCAACAACAGCTGCGCAAAGGGTTGAGATCCGTCAGCAAATACCTCCAACCCTTAATCCATTGTCATTTAGATTATCTGATTTCGGATTTGGAACGCATCTGTTTAATGTTCCTGAAAATTCAGCTGCCTACTTCACTGTAATAGATATGGTAGATAGCCTGGGTTGGGATGTTGAAGTAACTGCAGGTATCGACATTGTTGATAATGAAATGTTCTGGATATTCC
>CAYLZH010000225.1:0-7793 GCA_964388245.1 uncultured Bacteroidales bacterium | reverse complement strand
ACAGTCGTCCTTATTTACATCGATCGTGTGAGTTGCGAATGTGGCGCTGTTGTGAACCGTGGCGATCTCGATAACAATCATCCCGGCACCCCCTCTAGCACGTGTTTCATGGTAGGCGATCAATGATTCGTTGGGGGCCGGAGAGGGATTTGTAAGCTACACAATAAAACCGAAAAACACTACTCAAACTGGTGATACTATTTATGCTGAAGCAGAAATAATTTTCGATATAAATGAACCAATCCTTACACCTGAGATCTTTAATACCATCGATGCCGGAATCCCTTCGAGTATGGTAGCTGCATTACCAGGAGTCAGCGATACAACTATTTATATCGATTTCATTGGTGCAGATGATACAGGTGGATCAGGAATTAAGTCCTACAAACTTTATGTATCAGAAGAGGGAGGTCCCTGGCAGTATGAAGGCGAATTTCTGGTTAGTGAACAAGCCACTTATACCGGGGTGGACAACACAACGTATAGTTTCTTTTCTCGCGCTGTTGATAATGTATGGTACGAAGAAGGTATAAAAAACTATGCCGAAGCAACCACTATAGTTAATCCGGATGCCTTAACCCTTGGCGGAATTGTGAAATATGACAATGCAGGCAATGAACCCATTGAAGGGGCAATGATTATCGCCAAAGACTTACAGGGCAATCCTGTAGATACAGCCTATAGCGATATCATTGGAAATTATTATTTCTCTGCACTACCTGTTAACGAGTATCAACTTTTCACTGAAATCCCATTACCCTGGGGTGGTGGAAATGCAACCGATGCATTGATCATAAATAAATACACCGTTGGGGCAAATTCCCTTTCTGATTTTAGGCAACAGGTTGCAGATGTAAATGCCAGTACTACGGTAAACGCAACCGACGGATTGCTGATTAAACGAAGGACAATTGGAAGTCTCATTGCTTTCCCATCGGGTGATTGGTATGCCGAATCACCACAAATAAATCTGGAGAGTAATATGGTTTTAGATATTACTGCGGCTTGCTATGGTGATGTAAATGGTTCCTATTCCGGATTTGGTAACTTTTCAAAATCGACATATGGTTCAGTTGACATGATTAACCAGGGTGAAGTATCAGTGGTTTCAGGATCGGATTTGGTAGTCGATATTAATGTAGAGGAACAAATTGAAGCCGGGGCCATTACATTGCATATCGGATTCGATAATAGTTTGTTGGAATTACTGAATGTATCGTGTGATATACCGGATGTTATGTACAAGTTTCACGATGGACATCTGAGTATTGCCTGGGAATCGCTACAGGCTATCAATTTCTCGGACGATGATCGTTTGCTAAGTCTAAAGTTCAGATCAAAGATAACGAATGAGTCTACATCCGCTAAATTATCGGTTTATGGTGAAAGTGAGTTTGCCGATAGAAATGCAGTTGTTATTCCTAAAGTTTCACTTACATATCCTGAAATTCTAATTCTGAAGAAAGGCGAATTTGCGTTGAATCATAATTATCCTAATCCGTTTAGTGATTATACCGAAATAAGCTATTCGATGCCTGAGGCTGGCAATGTTCAGTTGTCAGTTAATAACTCATTGGGAGAATATATTGATATTCTTGTGAATGAGTATCAGGAACCGGGCAATCATACAGTGCGCTATGATGGTCATGGCCTTGCATCAGGAATTTATCAGTATAAAATTACCATTAATGGACAATCTGAAATATTCAGTAAAACGAATATGATGATTATTAATAGGTAAGGGGGGAACGCCGGGACTATTGCAAAATAGTCCCGGTATTTTTTTAAATCATTTTAAAATTGTGAACAGGATATTTCTAATACTTTTTGTACTGTCGCTTCCCAATTGGGCTCAAGGACAGAATTATAGTATAGCAATGAACGATGTTGATGCCTGTTTGGGAGATGCAGTATTAATGCCTGTGCAAGGTTCAAATCTCGATAATATTGGAGCAATTACATTATTCATTAGTTATCAGCCTGAAAATTTACAATTTGATACACTTACAATTTCTCAAGGACAATTAGCCGGATTAATCTATAACGATGTTCAGGATAGTACCAATAGTTATTCGATAGGAAAAATTGGTATTTCTTGGAGTGGTTTTAGCCCAGCCAATTTGGGAAATAATACCTTGTTCGAACTGCAATTTACTTTTACGGGGCAGTCAACGAATCTCGGATTTGATTCCATTTGCGAAATAGCCGATTTTGATGCAAATATTTTACTTGTTGATTATGTCGGTGGTTCAGTTAATTATTCTGATACAATAATTATCCTTTCTCAGCCATCTAACATCGATGTGCTTACAACGGGTACTGCAACCTTTTCTGTTAGTGCAACAGATGTACTTTCATATACCTGGCAGTTAGCTGAAAACGGGCAATGGATTGATTTGTCGGATGGTCTAAATATTTCGGGCAGCCTAACAAATTCTCTTATTATTACAAACCCGGGATTAGAATGGAACGACCGGTATTTTCGATGTAAACTAAGTGGCTGCAATTTAAGTGTTTCCGATTCGGCCAGACTTCAGGTACTCTTAGATGCAGAAATTATTGACGGATATGAGATTGGATGGCAGTTATTTCCAAATCCCGCAAATGATATTTTAATCAACACGATAACTTTTCCGCCCTTATCAGAGTATGAGATTTCGATTTATAACCTGCAAGGAAATGTTTTCGACAGATTATCAGAAGGAGTTATATCAAAATCTACTGAACAAATTCAATTCTCAACAAAAAATTATCCCCCTGGTTTTTATATACTTGAGCTAAATATTAATTATCAGGGAAATATAATTCATAAACTGAAACGAATTCTTATTACAAACTAAGCTACTTCAGAGCAATGAAAAAGATATTCATAATTTTACTAATATCATCATCTATATTTTCGGTACATGCACAAGTCATTAGCATCGACGATTATAATATTTCGCCCGGTGATAATGTGCTTGTCTCAATTGATTTACAAAACCTGACAAATATCGGAGCCCTTACTTTATTTGTTGGCTACGATAGTGCTGTATTACAATACGATACTATCTTGAATATTAATGGCCAGTTTAACGGATTATTAGCCAATAATATGAATAATGTACAAATAGGAATGGTTTGGAGTGCTTTTCTGTCGGGAGTTACAATATCATCGGGGCAGCTTTGTCAGCTTCAGTTTACATTTTTAGGTGGTAGCTGTAACCTCGTGTTTAATCCTGGATGTGAGATTGCCGATTTCAATGCCAATACCATTAGTACTACTTTTGAAAGCGGAAGTGTGAGCGAAATTATTACTGCTTCAATCACTGGGCTGGCATCAGGATACTGTATCGATCATGCGCCTTTAAGTTTAACAGGTACGCCATCCGGAGGATCTTTTACTGTAAATGGGATTTCAGCAAATACATTTGCTCCGGATATACTGGGCGTTGGAAGTCACTCAGTGGAATATATGGTTGTTAATAATTATGGTTTTGGCGACACGATAACTCAGATTGTTGATGTTTGGGGGTTACCTGTCGTTAATCTTCAAACCCAGAATGTAATTTGTTTTGGACAGACAACCGGTGAAGCATCTGCACTTGTTAGTCAGGGATTGACACCATATACCTACGCCTGGTCCGATGGACAAACAACGTCAGTAGCAGTTAACCTGACAGCAGGAAATTATAGTCTGGTCGTTACTGACATTAATGGTTGTGAGGATTCCGAAACTTTTGAAATACTTCAGGGCAATGAGATTGTAGTAACTGAAGAGGTAAGCCATTTGTCGGCCCTTGGAGCATCTGATGGCGCTATCGATTTAACTATTGGAGGAGGTAATCCGCCATTTCAGTTCTTATGGTCAAATGGTGCAACATCAGAAGATGTTAATAATATTTCACATGGGATTTTCTTTGTTACCATTACTGATGCATCAATGTGCGAGTTAGTTACTGAAGCAAGAGTTAGGATACACTCGTCGCAACAAATTAGTTTACCTGTTCAGTGGAGTATGTTTTCGTTTAATATCGAGCACTACGAGCCGGCTGTTGACAGTGTGTTACTGCCGATAGTAAACAATGTAGCCCTGGTAAAAGATGAGAACGGTAATGTTTACTGGCCCATATTTAATTTGAATGTTATAGGGGATTTTATCTATTCAGAAGGATATCAAATAAAGTGCGACATTCCTGTATCATTTTCAAGCAATGGTTTTTACCTGTTTCCCGAGGAAGAGACCATTTCATTACCAATTGGATGGAGTTTGTTCTCCTACCTGCGTACGACAAACATTTCAGTCGAAGCAGGAATGAATAATGTAATATCGAATATTTCTTTAATGAAAAATGGTGACGGACAGGTTTTTTGGCCACAATATGGATTAAATAACATTCCTGCAATGATTCCGGGACAAGGCTATCAGATTAAAATGAATTTAGCTGATTCACTGATATATCCGGCAAATTAGAAATTTTGATGAACAATTTCAAAAATTCTCCTACTGCCTGAGTAATTTTTTATCATAAACCGATGGATCGGTGAGATAGTTAGGTAGTATTTCCATTTTATTTGCCCTTACCGGACAGATATCGATACCTCCACGACGAGTATATATGCAGGCAACCATTAAATCGTCTGGAGCAAAAAAATCGAACAATCGTTTATATATTATCTCACAAATCTCCTCGTGGAAATGATTCTCGTTTCTGAACGATACCAGATATTTCATTAGGCTGTCAAGTTTTATACTTTCCTTTGATTTTATCCTGATAAATACACTCCCCCAATCGGGTTGGCGGGTTACTTTGCAGTTACTTCTTAAAATATCAGTATAAATTCTTAAGTCCTGGGGTGTGTTGCGTTCACTTTGTAATAGTGCTGGATTCTCATTAAAATCATTAAAAGTAATTATCTCCGTGTTAATCAGTTCTTCAAGTTTATTGTATCCGGAGAAATCAGAATATGAATCCTGTTCTTTGTCAAAGAAATTTAATTCGACATTCGTATTTAGCGCGTTTTCAAGGTCGGTTTGTATCAGATCAAGCACAATTTTTATTCCATCGCTCCGATTGTCACCAAAACGGTCCATGTTGAATGAGTTAAGATATAGTTTAAGCGATTTACTCTCAATGATATATAAATTCGATGATTCATACCTTAACTTTAGCATTCCTGTTACAGGTAGTCCGTTTTTGGTTATAAAACCAAACTCGTAGGCATGCCAGACATCAAATCCTGTAAAGTCGGGTTTTTCGGGTATGTCGTATTGTTGCCGGTTATCAAATCGCAGAAGCGCTTGCAACAATGATGGATCATATGTGTTTGGATATCTTGTGTTTTTGCCCAGATATTTCGGTCGGATGTTGCTTTTTTCATGTATCATAAGCTTATTTAATTGAAATGGATATAAATCATTCTGTTGCTAAACTCCGGCTTTATTTCCAAATACATCAATGTGCAGTCGTGGTGTAAACCGCCAGCCTTTTCGCACTGCCATTGTCCAACACAGGTGGGTCGACCTGGCTAATTCCGATTGATCTAAACCAACAGGCATCAGGATGATATCCTCGTTTTTCCATCCCGATAAATTGCTCAATATCATTTGTATCTCATTTTCTTCCTCTTGCACAGCAATAACAAACTTAAGCTGAAAATCGATACATTGTTTCTGATCCTTCCTTAGGTTGATAAATTGTTGGATGGCCTGTATATTTAGTCGTCGTTTTTCATGCAGAATGGTGTAATTATCGAAGCCCGAAAGATTGATCTTCTCCAGTTTCATTTTATCAGGAATTGAACTTTTAAGTTTAGGGGAAAGACTGAAAAAGTCGACTATAGGTGATAGCTCTTTAATAAAAACTGTTGCGTTTGTTTCAATTGTAATGTGAACATTCAATGTCTTTTTCAGAAGGTAACAAAGCTCAATAAGGGCGGTTTTTTGAAGCATTGGTTCGCCACCGGAAATTACAACATGATTTATCGATCCTCTGTTTTGTTTAATAACTTTTACAACATCAGCTACCTGCCAGTATTCTGATTCCCGTAAATCAAACGATGCATATGGTGTATCGCATGGCGAAACATTTCCTTCAATGTTCCAGATACACCGGAGATTGCATCCTGCTGTGCGTATAAAAAGGACTGGAACACCCAATAGTTTTCCTTCGCCCTGAAAGGTTCCGGGAAAATCCTGACCCGTTTCAGGCAAATTTTCTAATACCTCACCGTTCTGGTTTTTTATGATCGGAAATATGCCATTTTTAACAAGCCGTATTTTATTCTCTTTTGTCACAATTCTCTTAATTCCGTAAATTATTAATAAGGCAGGTTTATCTCAACCTTAGGGTTTTGGAATTTTTTTTCATCTTTTAAATCCTGCCACCAATGCTGATACTTCCAGTCTTCCTTAATTCCATTACTAAATAAAATATCATCGAGAGTGAAATCCATTAAATGCCTGTCTTCTTCCGATACCTCAGCATATCCAGTGGCAGTTTCATGTACTCGTACAGCCTCCAAAACAATATGGCCCTCGCCATTGTTAAAAACAGTGTTCTGTATTATTTTATCTGAAACAAGATAAAACATCAGAGCATATCCTTCGGCACTGGGTGATACCGGAATCTCGGCAACTCTTTTATTATATTTATAAATAAAATCCTTGAATTCCCTGCCCTCCTTGTTCCAAAGAGAATAACTATGGTCGAAACTTTCGACAAATTCTTTTATTTTATCGAGCAAAATAAAATCAACAACCATATAACCTTTATCAAGTTTTTTCGATGATATAAAAACTTCAACTTTGTAACTGTGCCCATGAATATTGTACTTACAATGTTCCGATGAACAATTTCGTACAATATGTGCCCCTTCAAACTTAAACAGCTTTCTTATTTTCATTTTTATAGATACGTTTTATGATTGATGATCAATACATCAAATCTTTCTTTTAATAATCTAAGATATTTTAATTGCCGGATCGAAGATTCCTGCATCATTAAAAGCCCTGGCCCGTAGCAGGCAACTGTCACAAGTACCACAAGGCATTTCGCCCCCACGATAACACGACCAGGTCAATGAATAATTAACCCCTAATTTTATACCCAGCTTAATTTCTTCTGATTTTGTCATATTAACAAAGGGAGCATGAATTTTTATTGGTTTATCCTCTTCAACTGCGCAGACAGTCCCCTTGTTAATTGCTGCCTCCATCGCATTGATAAACTCTTGCCTGCAATCAACATAACCTGAATAATCGACCTGGCTTACGCCGATGAAAATATCCTGTGATCCGATGGCTTCGGCATAAGAGGCGGCAACAGATAAAAAAATCATATTGCGTGCAGGCACATAACTATCCGGGATTGAACTACTTTCAGGTATACCATCAGAAACTGGAATGGTAGGATCGGTTAGCGAAGATCCACCCCACTGTGAGAGTTGCAATGAGATTATTTTATGATCGATCGAATTCGCATGTTTTGCACAGGCTTTTGCAGCATATAATTCCCGGCTATGTTTTTGTCCGTAATCAAACGACAAAGCATATGGATTAAAGCCCCTTGATATAGCATAATGCAAAACCGTAGCAGAATCAAGCCCCCCTGATAATAGAACAACAGCTTTCATAATAGTTATAATTAATTTCTTGAATTGATAAGTGTGAAAGATGAAGGATAGTCTTTCGATCCCCATTTCCGGATTTAGTTGCCGGAATTCTTTGTAGTATTTTCATTTCCTTAGTTTTGTTTATAGACAGGATGGTTTCGAACTGTCCGACAGGTTTGCGAGAACCCATCCGAGGCATT